>JAZORV010000387.1:0-5929 GCA_045656785.1 Acutalibacteraceae bacterium
CATTGACTTAAAATCCACGGAATAAGTTCAAAGGGTGTTATATTATCTTTATCTTCGATATATTCGTTATAGTAAGCGTTTTCGGGAAAATTTAGTCCTGCAATACTAAGACCTTTTTCGTTGGTTGCATCGTAATACAGAGGATAATCCTCAACTACAAATGCCATTCCTATTATGGCAAAATGTCTTTCTATCTTCTCTTTTTTTCTAAAATTTAAAATATAATTTCTAGGCGTAATTGTAACTGTCTCATTATATGAATATTCTAAATCAAGATTTCTGCCAAAATAATGGTCATCAGTTCTATAAGAGATTGCTGTACACATAATGCTTACTCCTTATACTTTTATTCATTATTTATTCTAACTTTTTATTTAAAAATAATTCTAAAAAACCGCCGTAGAAATTACGTCTTTTTGGGTATATACATTTTAGTTTATTGTTTTTCAAAACACAAATGTGCCGATTTAATACAGTATGAATATATTTGTGAATATCTGGTTTTTCAGTTATATTACTACGCAGCGGTATTGAGCTTATGTCGAGCGATATTCGCTTAGCGAGTTTTGTGATGATATAGCAAAGCTTGCCTTGATTTCTCTTTTAAAAAATGATATACTAATAAATGTGAATCGTATGTCGTGATTGGAATTCAAAGCTACGATTCATTTAATATCTCGTTATTCAAAATCTATGTTGATATGTTTTATTTTGTTTTCTATTTAAGGAGAATTAATTATGTCTAAAAAAATAGCAGTTATAACAGGAGCTTCGAGCGGAATAGGGAAGAGATTTTGCGAAACAATTTCTCAGTATGGTATATATGATGAATTATGGGTTATAGCAAGAAGACTTGATAAGCTCAATGAAATTAAGGCACCTTTTCCTATTAAAGCGATTTCAATGGATCTTTCAGATAAGAGTGCGGCATCTAAATACAATGAACTTTTGAAGGAAGAAAATCCGAATATAGGACTTCTCATAAATGCAAGCGGATATGGGAAATTTTCGGCAACTGAAGATATATCGCTTGAGGATAATATAAATATGATTGATCTTAATTGTGAAGCATTGGTTTCGATGTGTTATTTATCATTGCCTTTCATGAAAGAAGGCTCAAAAATCATTAACATTGCTTCTGTTGCGGCTTTTCAACCTGTTCCGTATATAAACGTATATAGTGCAAGCAAGGCTTTTGTTCTTAATTTTAGTCGTTCTTTAAATAGAGAGCTAAAACACAAGAAAATAAGCGTATTGGCTGTTTGCCCTTTTTGGACTAAAACCGAATTTTTTAATAGAGCTATCGATAGCGAAAAGGAGACTATAGTTAAAAAATATACTGCGATGTATCGCCCCGAACAGATAGTTAAAAGAGCTTGGCGAGATGCGAAAAAGGGAAAAGATGTTAGCAAATTTGGATTTGTTGCAAGATTTCAGGCAGTTTTGGCAAAGCTTTTGCCGCATAGCTTTGTTATGAGCTATTGGATTAATCAGCAAGGGTTAAAAAAATAAGTTTTTTTGAAAAAACTATTGACAAGGGAAAAGCATAGTGTTATAATACAAAAAAATTAAAAAGGCAATGACGAAGACGGTTGAGTTTATCGCATTTCAGAGAGCCAATGGTTGGTGCAAATTGGTATCGGTTTTCTTAATACCCATCACTTCTGAGCCGGAAGCCCGAAAGTTATAATTTGGATTAGTAGGCGTTTCCCGTGATCGCTGCGTGAAGGCGTAGGAATTGATGGATTCCGATAAGTGGTAGCTAAAGCTGCAATTTGAGTGGTACCGCGGATGTGTTTTTTTCACACTCGTCTCAAAGTTTTGAGGCGAGTGTTTTATTTTATTCAATTTTAAAAGGAGGAAACTACTATGGCAACAGTTGATTCAAGCAAGTTATTCGAGGTGGCTCAGAGAATTAAGGAGATGCGCGAGATTATAGGCTTCACCGAAGAAGAAATGGCTGAAAAAACCGAAGTTTCGCTCGATGAATATAAGAAATATGAGAGCGGAGCGCTTGATTTTCCTTTCACTTTCATTCATAAATGCTCCTTGGCTTTTGGTCTGGGAATAAGCGATCTTTTGGAGGGTCAGAGCGCTCATCTTTCTTCCTATACTATTACAAGAAAAGGCGAAGGCCAAGAAACTGCGAAAGAAGATGGCATTGAAATTAAAAATCTCGCTCCGCTTTTCAGAAAGAAGATAGCAGAGCCTTATTGGGTTAAATATGAATACAATGAGGAGCTTCTTAATAAGCCGATTCATTTAACAAAGCATTCCGGCCAGGAGTTCGACCTAGTTATGAAGGGTCGCCTTAAGGTTCAGATTGGTGATAACGTTGAATATCTCAGTGAAGGCGATAGCATCTACTATAATAGCTCAACTCCTCATGGTATGATCGCTGTTGATGGAACTGATTGCCTTTTCGTTGCGGTTGTTTTGCCTGGCGAAAACGAATCCGAAACAGATCTTCGCGAAACTATTATATCAGCACATTCTGCTGACAAGAGATTGGTTTGTGACGATTTTATCTCAACCTCTGTTGACGAGAACGGACTTATTCAGTCAATTGATTTTCATAATGAGGATAATTATAACTTTGCTTTCGATACTGTTGATGCGATTGCCAAGAAAAATCCCGCAAAGCTCGCTATGGTTCATATTGATAAGAATCACGTTGAAAGAAAGTTTACCTTTAACGATATGAAGCGCGCTTCTAATCAATGCGCTAACTATTTTAAGGCTCTCGGAATCAAAAAAGGTGATAAGGTTCTTCTTGTTTTGAAGCGCCATTATCAGTTTTGGTATGCTATCCTTGCTCTCCATAAATTAGGAGCTGTTGCAATTCCTGCAACAAATCAGCTTCAGGCGCATGATTTTGAATATCGTTTTAATGCAGCTGAGGTCAGCGCAGTTGTTGCTACAGCGGATGGCGACGTTGCTCACCAGATTGAGCTAACGGAAGATAAAAGTCCTTCTCTAAAGACAAAAATTCTTGTTGGCGGAGATAGAGAAGGCTGGCATAATTTTGATGAGGAATTTTCTCTTTACAGTGCTCATTATTATAGAACCGAGGAAACCCCCTGCGGTGATGACCTTATGCTTATGTTTTTCACCTCAGGAACAACAGGTTATCCCAAAATTGCTGCTCATACCTATAAATATCCGTTAGGACATTATATAACTGCGAAATATTGGCATGGCGTTGATGAAAACGGATTGCACTTTACTATTTCCGATACAGGTTGGGGTAAGGCTCTTTGGGGCAAACTCTATGGTCAATGGCTTTGTGAAGGTGCTGTTTTTACTTATGATTTTGATAGATTCGATGCATCTGATATCTTACCGATGTTTGCAAAATATCAAATAACTACTTTTTGCGCACCTCCTACAATGCTCAGAATGATGGTTAAAGAAGATATTTCAAAATATGATCTATCTTCCATCCGCCATATGACTACTGCCGGTGAAGCTCTTAATCCTGAGGTTTATCGCCAATTTGAAAAGGCAACAGGCTTGCAGATTATGGAAGGCTTCGGACAAACCGAGCTTACCCTTGCAATAGCTAACTTTATGGGTGGAACTCATAAACTCGGCTCAATGGGTAGACCTAGTCCCTTGTATGACATCGATATTATGGATGCTGATGGAAATTCCTGTGCCGATGGCGAATCGGGCGAAATCGTTGTTAAAACAAGCGAAAAGGTTCCGTGTGGACTTTTTGCAGGTTACTATAAGGATCAAGCAAAAACCGATGAGGTTTATCACGATGGATATTATCATACCGGTGATGTTGCTTGGCGAGATGAGGATGGCTTCTTCTGGTATGTTGGCAGAACGGATGATGTAATAAAATCTTCCGGTTATCGTATTGGACCTTTTGAGATAGAAAGCGTTATCATGGAGCTTCCATATGTCCTCGAATGCGGTGTTTCGGCGGTTCCTGACGAAGTTCGTGGACAGATCGTTAAGGCAAGTATCGTTCTTGTTAAGGGAACAGAGCCTTCTGAAGAGCTTAAAAAGGATATTCAGAATTATGTTAAGACAAATACTGCCCCTTATAAATATCCGAGAATTGTTGAATTTAAGGATGAATTACCAAAAACGATCAGCGGAAAGATTCAAAGAAATAAACTTTAAAATTTTAAATAAAAATATTGACAAAATATCCAAAGTTGTGATATAATATACAAAAGATTAATGGCTTTGACGAAGAGTGGCTCATATTTATGCCCTTCAGAGAGATGGCGAGCGGTGAAATGCCATCGGAAACAGACTATGTGCTTGTAGCTTCTGAGCCGAGAGGAAGAAAGTTCTTTTAAGAATCAGTAGAACCTCTCCGTGATTGCTGCGTAAAGGCATAAGGGTTGATAGACCCTGAGTGGTAGTGGAAAACACTGCAATTTGAGTGGTACCGCGGGTGAAATGATTTTCTGCACTCGTCTCAAAGTCATGAACTTTGGGACGAGTGTTAATTTTGTCCCACGATAAGGAGAAGTATTATGGAGCAAATAACAGGACTTGATTACAAAATTCAAGAAATGGCTGCGCGCATTAAGGAGCTTAGAGAGATAGAGAATTTGACTCCCGAAGAAATGGCTATTAAAACCGACGTTTCCGTTGATGAGTATCTTCTTTGCGAAAACGGAAAGTCTGATCTTAACTTTGCCTTTATTTATAGATGCGCTCGAGCCTTCAATGTTAACGTTACCGATATTATCGAAGGTCATAGCCCAACTCTTAATTCTTATACCGTTACAAGAGCTGGTCTCGGCCAAAAAATCGCTCAGGCTCATGGAATGACGTATTATAATATGGCTTATGCTTTCCAGAACAGAATTGCAGAGCCGCTTTACGTTAAAATAGCCTATGATGAAGAAACTGCAAATAAAGACATTGAGCTTACTACTCATGCAGGTCAGGAATACGATATTATAATAGAAGGAAATCTTCTTGTTCAAATTGGTGAGCATCAGGAAATTTTAGGCCCGGGAGATACTATCTATTTTGATAGCTCCAAGCCTCACGGAATGATTGCTGCAAACGGAAAAGATTGCGTTTTCTATGCTATCGTTCTTAATCCTACGGGTGAGCCTATTCCTGAACTTCAAGCTCCAACGAAAATCAATACTAATAAGGAATCTCGCAAAAAAGACGATAAAGAACGAATTTATCAAATATATATTGATATTGTTGAAAATTCTAATGGAACACCAACTGAGATTTCCTTCAAAAATACCGAGAAATTTAATTTTGCTTTTGATCTAGTTGATGAACTAGCTGCTAAAGATCCTGAAAAGCTTGCGATGCTGCATATATCCGAGGATAAAATCGAAAGAAGATTTACTTTTAAGGATATCAAGAAAGCTTCTGCTCAGTGCGCTAACTATTTTAAAGCGCTCGGCATCAAAAAAGGCGATAAGGTTATGCTCGTTTTAAGAAGACATTATCAGTTCTGGTTCGCTATGCTTGGTCTTAATAAGCTCGGTGCTATTGCAATTCCTGCAACTGATCAGCTTCAAGAGCATGATTTTGAGTATAGATTCAATTCTGCAGGCATTTCTGCTATAATTTGCACGGGTGTTGGTGGATGTGCAGAACAGGTTGATATTGCTGCCGCTAAATGCCCTCAGCTTCAGCATAAAATAATGGTTAATGGCGCAAGGGATGGATGGCGCTCATTTGATGATGAATACACACTTTACAGTAGCCATTATAACAGAACGGAGGATGCTCCGGGCGGAGAAGATCTGATGCTTATGTTCTTTACTTCGGGAACTTCAGGCTATCCGAAAATTGCTGCGCATAATTATAAATATGCTTTAGGCCATTTCCACACCGCTAAATATTGGCATAACGTTGAAACTGAAGGATTGCATTTTACGATTTCCGATACCGGTTGGGCAAAATCTATGTGGGGCAAGCTTTACGG
>JAZORV010000388.1:0-5541 GCA_045656785.1 Acutalibacteraceae bacterium
TTGCGCTTTTGATATTTTTAATTTCGATTTTTTCGCATCCGTTTTGTTGCTCACCGTCAAGCGTCCAGTCCATCGAAGGGTCGGCAAATACAGTGATTTCAGATGCAGATTTAAAGGTTAACATCTTGCTGTTATAACGCTTTTGAGTGAGCGCTGAAATGCATTCATTCAGCTCAATTATATTTTTAGGAGCTTTCACAAGCATTATTTCAAGAAGACCATCATTCATATCAACTACATCAGGGTCAAGCTTAAATATGCCGGCAACTGAAGTAGTATTGCTGACAGCGCCGAAAATATAATCATCTTCGAATGTTTCGCCATTTATTTGAAATTTGAGATGCTCTTTATGTATATTTCCAAGTTCTTTTATCCCCTCAAGAATATATGCAAGATGACCTATTGTGTTTTTTATATCCTGCGAAGTTGAATATGATGCTTTTGTGAAAGCGCCAAAAGAAGCAATATATGAAAAATATCTTCCATTAAAACACCCTACATCAACACTCTTTGATACGCCCGAAACGATGCTACGCGCCGCATTTAAAATGTTTTTAGGAAGTTTCAGACTGTTAGCAAAATCGTTCGTACTACCCGCCGGTATATATCCGATTTTGGTTTTAATATCTTGAGATAAAATGCCTTCAATAACCTCATTAAAAGTTCCGTCACCGCCAATAACAACAGTTAAATCAAACTTTTTAGAGTTTTCTGCCGCAATAATTCGAGCGTCTAGCCTTTGCATCGTAATTCTTACTGTGCATTCATAATTCGCCTTGCAGAATATTTCAATAATATCGGCAAGATTTCTTTTACCTCGTTTTTGCCCTGCGAAAGGATTTAATATAATTAACGCTTTTTTCAAAACCAAATCTCCTTAATAATCACTGATAAATACATATTATCAGTGCTGACGGAAAATGCCTTATTTTAGATCCTCAATTATTTTTTCCGGCGGAGCATCCAAAACTTCGGGATGATTAAAAACGCTCTTTAAATATTTAATAGCCGAGGCGTAATAATGACCATCACAAATTCTTTCATCGCAAGAAATAGTGAAATCAATATATCTTTTTGTTACAACGTTCCCCTCTTTATCAAGCGAATTTTCCTCGTATTTTGCACCATAGGAAAGAAAAAGAGGAAGATTTCCGAAATCATATAGATGATGGAAAACAGGTGGGATTCCGAGAGAACCCATAGATGTTATAAAAAACGAGCCATGGAAAGGACTAAGTTCTGTTAAAAAGCGAGGAATTAACCCAAAATAATCGAGAGTTTTTAGCAAATAAACAAAGAATTTAAGCAAAACAGCAGGAATATATCTTAAAACCTTAACAAGAGAATCAAAGCTGCTTTCATTTGAAGTGTTTTTAAATTCATCAACTAAGCCGGTAAAAACTCTATAAACCTCATCAGATGTTGCATCGGGCATATAAACAGCTTTAATGCAGGTTTCAGGAGCATCGAGCTTGAGTTCTTTTTTAATCGTCATTTCAACTTCGATATTTTTTCTCGCAAATATTCTCTGCCCTCTAATGAATCTGTTGATACCGGGACGCTGAGAAACAGTTCTGACATAAGCCGCAATGAGCAAGTGGAGCATTCCGAAGCCTTTCAAGCCTTCTTTTCTTTTTTTCTTTATATATTTTTCGGCCTCGGTGATTTCGAGCCTATCCGAAAAAAGATTCATAGAACCTATTCTATTCACCATTATAAAAGGAGAAACCATATTCATAGGTTCGATGGATTTTATTTTATACCAATTCTTTGCCATTTTTTCGCCTCTCATTCATATTTAGTTAACAATATGTATATTATACACTAAAATTCACAATAAATCAACAAAAAAATTCCAACGTAGCTATTAAAAAAATCCGCCCGATTTCTTGGGCGGATTTGAGTGAAATTAATTAATTTTAATCATTGCTACATTAAAAACATTCGGGTCGGAATTAAGAGATACCTTAACGGCAATCATATCTCCGCTTTTAGCGAGGCTATCAGCCGTATACATTCCGGAGCTCGAAACAGTTCCCTTATATGTTCCTGTGCAAGCAACAATCTCATACTTAAGACTATCGGAGGACTCGCAATCGATGAGAGATGCCGCTACTTTCACCGAGCCCTGCGGTTTAACTTCAAGTGTTATATCGCTTACGCAAACCTGCTTAATGGGAGGCAAGGTTGTGTAAATATAAACTCCGTAATCTCCATCATAAGAATCAGTTAAAACTCCATTCACCATCTGAAGCTGCTTGTCAGATTGATTAACAATAGCGCTGGCGCTTGTTGCTTGGTCACCATGCTTGAAGCTAAAGCGATTAAACGAGAGTTTTTTATTGATCCCAAAATTGATTGAAATATCAAAAGGATTCTCTTTGCCTTTGTTTAATGCCGCTACATCATTAATACCATTTTTCTCAACAACAACGGTATATCCACCATCAGGAAGCTCAAAAGCAGTTGCTCTGACGTCATCTCCAAACCAAGTTGTATTTAAGGTTTTAGAACCGCTCGGAACATAGTTAGCATAAAGACTTTGCTCATAGAAAAGCGGATAAACAGTTTCAGCTGTCTGCATACTAACAATAGGAGCCCAAGGATTACCGTAATTTGAGGTCATTGTCATGTTAACAGGGGCAGGAATATATCCGGTTGAAGCGGTCCATGAGCATAATCCACTATATCCTCCGTTAGAAACGCCAATAAAATATCCTGCTAAAGAATCGGTCCAGCCGTTCCATGAATTATATTTAGCGTTAGCAACGGCAGGATACATCTCGGTTATCATGGATTTTTTTGACTTAACGTCGTTACGGTTATAGAGATATTCCTTAGTGCTTGTTACAACCTCGATAAGAGTCCTATAATTATCAATAGTTTGTTCAGCGTGGTAATAATTATGGAAGTTCCATACGTCAATAACAGCTCCTGCGTTATATTCGTCATTTTCAATAGTACGCTTCCACCAATCCAAAGAGGATTGATTTTCAATACCTGAAACCTCAGGACCCCAAAGCTCAATTTGATCTCTTAATCCTTGAGCTTTAAGCTCGGCGTCAATAAGGGTAAGCATTTTTGCCCAATAAACAGATTCGTCAGCAACATCCGTTCCAACCTGGAAATCCCAGTCACCGTTTGGCTCATTGTAGAAGGAAATATATTTAACGTTGCTGAGACCCTTTACGTTTTTAGAATAATCGACGAAGGCAGCGGTAGCTTTCGCGTAAGCTTCGAGGTTTCCGGGAGCCGCAATATCCATTTCGCTATCTTTTTGATTTGGAGAAGCAAACCATTCAGCAATTCGATTATTAGTTTTCCAGCCGAAATTAACGAGCAAATCGCAACCAACGTTTTTAAGACCTTCGGCATATTTATAGAAAGCTTGCATCCAATCGCTTTCCAAGTCATAATCTCCGTTCAGATAGCATTGTTTATCTGTTTCTTTAGATCCAGTATCTTTAATCATCCAGTCGATTTGGAACCAACTTCTCGCCATTTTCAAATCCAGCGAATTCATTCGAGCCTGTTCAAGAGCCCAATAAACCTCGTTATAACCCGTTTTAGATTTACCTTCGGTGCTTAAAACTGCAGGAAAAACATTGGTTCCGACTCCGATAAAATCTTCGTTAATAACATTATTTGTATCAACGTTGACTCTGCGGATATCATCAGTATGAGCTCCATAAGCACCACCGAATTTCGGCAATTCAACGTCATGCGGTTTATATTCAGATTTTAAAGCATAATTAGCGATAGAAACAATATCAAGAATTGTTGTTGAATTATCCGAATTAGTGTCAGCCGCTTTTAAAGTATAATCAGATAATTTTTCATTATTTAATACTGATTTTTTTAGCTTAACCGCATCACTCACAGTAACTCTGCCATCAGAATTAACGTCCTTTTCGACAATAACCATTGCAGATTCACCTTTAAAGCCTGTATGCGAAACAACGATATCGCCATTTGCAACCAGGGCGCTTGCACCTTTTTTATCACCATTGGGATTGAATACGCTTATTTCTCCCCTACCGCTTTGAGCATTCATAAACTCAGCAACAGTATTTCCCTCTTGTAATGGCCCGATAATGCCATTATTTATGGCATATTGAGATAATTCCAGTTTACCTGAAAGATCCTCCTTTGCATACACGGAAAATTCAGAGAATCTTGGGTAAATCGAAGTGTTTTCCGATATCAAGGTTGGGTCATAGCAGGCGTTATAAACACGGATAAGGAAGTAGCGAGCTTTTAACTCTTCGTTTGCTAAAAAAAACTGCTCTTCAGCACCTGCACGATTTTGAACATCGGCAACTAACTGCGCTGATCCCAGTTCATGTTTCATAAAACCCAAAAATCCGTTGGTGTATTTCCATTTAGTATAATCAGATGAACTATTAGACACCCATATTTGATAGTGGCTCATTCTTAATGCTTTAGTTGAGTGATTTGCAAGGTAAAGCATTCCAACGTCGACCGTGGCCCCAGCATCAAAGAAGATATCAACATAAAAGTTGTCTTCGTCCTTATGAATTGTTCCGGAGGTATCACGAAAAACAAGACCGGACGTATACCAAGACGTTGCAGAATCATTATCTGTTAAATGGCTATAACCGGATTTTGATTCAAGCTCATAACTTCCCCCGCTCTTAGGAGAAGCGTTTGTAGAATTGGACTTCTCGAAGCTACCGCTTTTGTTGTAAATAACATTGCTGAGCTTTCCGTACAGCTTATTATTGCTGGGATCAACAGGAGTTGAATAAGGATATGTAGCATAAAGTTCGGTTTTATCGCATAAATTTTCAAGGTCGGTTGTAACTGCAACATCACCCTCAGTGCCAAAAACTGCAATTTCACATATACGCGGATAATAGTTCACTAAAAGAACATCACCGAAATTTGTATTTACAGGGTCGAATATCTTAATACCGAAATAAATTACATCAGTTGCGCCCGAATTAACATTTATTAAATTTCTTCTATAGCCATCGGTATTCTCAACAAGAGCTACAAGGTTTTCCGAAGCATAAAGATCTCCTAAGCTTCTCGATGCATATACCTCATATTTGCTTGTTCTTAAAGATTGATTACTGTGATTAATAACGCAAACATTAGAAATATCGCTAACCTTTTTGAAACGGAAGGTCATTCTATAAAATGCTGTTCCATCCTGATATCTTATAATGCTTCCGTCTTTCGCTTCTTCAGCAAACTTAGCTGAGGAGATATGCCAATCATGACTAAGGTTACCATCGGTTAAATCATACTTATCGAAAGCATAATCATATTCAATATTGCCGGCACTTCCATTTTTATATTCGCAAACCATCGGCGAAAGGCCGGAAATCAAATTAGTTCCGCTTACGGCAGGTAATACAACCGTATTGTCGAACGAAACAGAAGAATCACTTGCGGCGGCAACGGCAAGCTTAGAACTTGAGAAACAACATATAATTAAAGCAAAGGTCAAAATAAACGAAAGAAACTTTTTCATAAAAAAACTCCTTGAGATTTATTCCAATTTTTTACTACCCT
>JAZORV010000389.1:0-2632 GCA_045656785.1 Acutalibacteraceae bacterium
TATCTTTTTCAACAGCAAACTCAACGATTTTCTCGATATCCTTTGCTCCGATATCGATGCATTCAGCATCCCCTGCCATTCCGCCATTTCCGGGAAGAGCATATATCTTTTCTATGGTTTTATTTTCTTTTAGCTTTTTTATGATGGCATGCTCTCTACCGCCGCCACCGACTACCATTATTTTCATTATAAACTCCTAAAAAATTAATGATGGAATAAGCGCATACCTGTAAAGGCGCAAACCATTTCATATTTATCACAGCATCCGATAACAACATCATCTCTGATGGAGCCGCCCGGCTCTGCGATGTATTTAACGCCGCTTCTATAAGCTCTTTCAATATTATCATCGAAGGGGAAGAAAGCATCTGAACCTAAAGCCACGCCATCGATGGTGCTGAGATAAGCCTTGATTTCTTCATCGGTTAGGGGTTCGGGCTGAGTTGTGAAATACTTCTGCCAGTTTCCGTCAGCGCAAACATCCTCTTCGTTTCTATTGATATATCCATCAATAACGTTATCTCTGTTAGGTCTCGGAATATCAGCTTTAAAAGGAAGGTTTAAAACCTTATCGTGCTGACGCAAGAACCAGGTGTCTGCCTTTGTTCCTGCGAGGCGAGTACAATGGATTCTCGACTGCTGACCCGCGCCAACACCGATAGCCTGGCCATCGACTGCGAAGCAAACGGAGTTTGACTGGGTATATTTAAGGGTTATAAGAGAAATTATAAGGTCGCGAACTGCAGATTCGGGAAGGTCCTTATTCTTTGTAACGATATTTGAAAGCAAATCTGCATCAATTTTGAATTCATTTCTGCCCTGCTCGAAGGTGATTCCGAAAACCTGCTTTTTCTCTATCGGGTCGGGAACGTAATCGGGGTCAATCTCAACGATGTTATAGTTACCATTTCTCTTTGATTTTAAGATTTCGAGGGCTTCATCTGTATAGCCGGGGGCGATGATACCATCAGAAACCTCGCGCTTTATCATTTTTGCGGTTGTTGCATCGCAAACGTCGGAAAGGGCAACCCAATCTCCGAAGGAACACATTCTGTCGGTGCCTCTGGCTCTTGCATAAGCGCAAGCGAGGGGGGATTCGTCAAGCCCTTCGATATCGTCAACAAAGCAAGCTTTCTTGAGCTTATCGGAAAGCGGAATTCCAACTGCGGCAGAAGTGGGGCTAACGTGTTTAAAGGAGGTTACGGCAGGAAGCCCGAGAGCGATTTTAAGCTCTCTTACAAGCTGCCATGAATTGAAGGCATCAAGGAAATTGATATAACCCGGTCTGCCACTTAAAATTTTGATGGGCAGCTCGGCTCCGTTTTCCATAAATATTTTTGAAGGTTTTTGATTGGGATTGCAACCATACTTTAATTCAAATTCTTTCATTTTTTATCTCCTTTATATTTCAAGCAGTTTTTCTGCAATATAATCTGCCATTACTTCATGCCCTGCATCATTTGGATGCAATCCGTCGGGAACGAGGTCGGCATTATGAGGATCGAGAACTCCACTCGAAAAAAGGTCTATCATATAAACATCTTTTTTCTTGCAGAAGGTTCTGGTTGCCTCAACATAATCAATCAAGGTTTTATTCTCGGGCGGATGGGGGTCGGTTTGGTTTGTTCTTTCAAGCGGGGTCATAAAAATAAGCTTGGCTTCGGGATATTTATTCTTGAGTTCGGCATAAAGCTTATTTAATCCGCCGAAGAAGGTGCAAACATCCTCGCTATCCTCTTCTCCGATTATAACGTCACCATGGCCATAGTCATTGGTTCCGCCGAAAACGACAACTGCATCTGCGCCTTCGGGCAAAATATCAACTCGCATTGCGAAATAAAGGTCGCAAACATGGTTATAAAATCCTACCTGCTTTGCAATTCTTGTTCCGCCGATACCGCAGTTATAAGCATCTTTTAATTCGTATTTCTCTTTTATCAACTGATGAAAAACCTTTTCGGGAGCGGATGTTAAAGCTCCCTGAGTTATGCTATCACCTAAAAAGATTATAGATTTATTTTTAAGCTCCATTTTTTAGCCCTCGTTTTTATTTATAATAATGTCTGTGGGTTCGCTTCCATCAAGGGGCACTTCGCGAACAAAGAGAGAAACCTTGTTATCCTCATTAAGAGCATTCCAAACGATGTCTGCAAGCTCTTTTGCAGAATTGGGAAGGCTAACCTCCTCAGGCTCGCCCATAAATGAGGGAATGGGGTTACCATCGCATTTATAGGTATGAATAAAATGACCGATTCCATTTTCGGGAACATAGTTGAAGAAATATCTATTGCAAGCCTCGGGTCTGCCGTTAGAGCTTTTGAGAATAGAAAGCTTATATGTGAAAACCTCTCTCGGGAAGCAATAATAGCAGATACCGGAAATACGAGGAGTGAAGTTAGGAGCATCGGGCTCAAACTCGCGGGTCATAAGCGCCTGCTCGAAGTTATCTGTTTTTCCGCTATTTTCGGGGTTATCAATAAAATCAAAAATGGTGTTGGTTTGGTCGCCATTTGTGATAATATCAATACCTCCGCGCTTGAGATAAGGGTTATAGATAATAAGGCTCGGATCCGAAAGCTTAGATTCATCGAAAGCCTTTGTTCTCATTCCACCATCAAATTCCTCGAAAACG
>JAZORV010000390.1:0-7073 GCA_045656785.1 Acutalibacteraceae bacterium
ATTCGACCCTCAGCCCCGATCAGCAGGCATTAGCGGATGCGAAAAAAATAACGGGCTATGGCTATTCTTTCAAGGGCTGGGATAACCCGACAACCGATCCTATCACCGCTAACAACACGGTCTTCATCGCAACCTACGAAAGAAATATCGAAGATAAATATTCTCTCACCATCAGCGGAGAGCCCGAAGAAGAAGTTGCCTTCGATGCCAAGATAACCGTTAACGCCGTCGATGATAAAGAGGTGCTTTGGAAGGTCAACGGAGTTGATTTCCATATCGGAAAGACCCTCACGGCTTATGTCTTCGGCGCAATGACCATCGAGGCTCATGAATTAGGCGATATCGATAAGAGCGTTCCCTTTGTAAGCCTCGTTCATACCGTTGCCGCAAACGGCGAATTCGTTGCCTTCGTTCACCTTTACGATGCAGGAAAAACCGTTACGGAATACGGCGCAAGATATTGGAACGCGGCAAACGGCATAACCGAAGCCAATGCGACGACCTTCAAGAAGCTTTCCGTAACCGCAGGCTCTGATGCTATGGCAACCCTTTACGGAATCGCCCAAGGAAAGACCAGAGGCGTTCAGGCTTATGCAGTGGTCGATGGAGAGACCATCTATTCCAAGGGAACAGATATCAAAAGCTTTTAAGAAGGAGGAAAAGCGATGAAACAATATATTAAACCGAAAGCCGAAATAATCGACGTTTTGCTTTCTCAATATTGCTCAATTGTTAATACCTCTTCTTATGAGATAAGCGATCCTTCATCTTCAACCGGCGGAGCCCCTTCCGGGGGAATACAGCAAATTGAAGGCGCCGACGATCTTTAAAAAGCCTTTTGATTTTAATTAACTCAAATTCTTGAGTTTGTAGAAAACCCTAAAGAACCGTCCGATCTTTCTTTTGATAGGTCGGACGGTTTTGTATTATAAAATCGGACAATTTCAAATGAAATTGACCGATTTCTTTTTTTATAATATTCCCATAAAGCAAATTAATAAATGGACGTTTTTTCTGTTCTGTATTTTTTAGGGGTTTTTCCAACCAACTTTTTAAAGGCGGTGCAAAAATGGTTTCTCGAAGAAAAGCCAACCGAAAAGGCAATGCTCTCAATGGATTCCTCAGTTGAAATAAGCCAACGCTTTGCGAGGGCTATTTTTTCTTCAAGAATAAGCTCATGAAGGCTTTTTCCCGTAGTCTCCGCCACTACTGACGCGATGTAATTCGGGTGATAGCCGAGCGCTTCGCCGACCTGCTTATTGGTTGAAATTTCGGCAGCGTTGCTCCTTATATAAAATAACACCCTTGAAGAAAGGCTGTAAAAAGGTTCGTTTTCCCCTTTTTTAGCAGAAATTTTCGCCAGAAAACCCTTGAGAAGACCGCTTGTTATCGCATCATCTCCCCTGAATTTAACTATTTCATAAAGCGGTTCGGCTTCTTCGGAAGATATAACCGAATGATGAAGCGCCTCAAAGCCCGAAGCCCTTGTTTCATCAAAAATCAGCTCCCTTTTGAACTGATTTCGAGGCAGAGGAGTTCTGGGTCTTTTTTCATCTTTAAAGCTTCTTGTCATATCAAAATTCAGAATTAAAACCTTTAATTTCCCTCTAAAATAATATTCCCTTTCGGGCGGGAATATCAAGAGATGGCCTTCTTCAATATCCCTAAATTCGCCTTCATAATAAAACCTACCTTTTCCCTTTAAAACAAGGAATATTCGATAATCATAGGCAAGGCGCGGCTCGCTTCCTTCTATAACTGCCGGCTGTATCATTGCCGCACGAATGAATGGATTTATTTCTGATATTTTCATAATTCACCTTTATTTTTTGAACTTTTTTCTTTATATTATGGCTATATAATATCACATTCTTATGCTATTATCAAGGAAGAAAATAAAAAAGGAGCAAAAATTATGAAAGATTTTATTTTTTCTTGCTTTGATGAAAAGGGCAGAGAATATTTTTTTGAGAAAGAAGAAAAGGGCAATTCTGTTTTTCTAACCCTCAAAAAAGAGGCTTTTCAAAAAGCTGAGGTATTAACTGCATTAACCAAGTTTACGCGAACCAACGCGGGCGAGGATGGTTACTACGTTTTCCCAACCGCAATTAATATTGATGGCGATATGAAAACTAATTTTATAAAGCGCGAGGATGCCTCCTCCGTTATTCGCCGCCCTATTATGGGTTGGTTCGGAATCAAAACCGAGCGTTTTTCGGCAATTATCAGAGCCGAAAGAAGCTATAATTTCAGCTTCTGGGCAGAAATCAAAAACGGTGTTTATTCGGCAGGCGTTATTTATAATTTTATTGAACCCGAAAATGAGGACGGAAGGCTCGAAGCCCTTTGCGATATGCCAACTGAGGATATAAAAATCGAGATTGTTTTCCTCGATAAGGGCGCAGGCTATTGCGAAATGACGGCAGCAGAGCGAAATTTAAGGCTCGAGCGAGGAGAAATAACAACTTTAGCTGAAAAATGCAAGAGGGAGCTTATTGAATATTCTCGCAAGCATCCTCTCATCAGAATACGCATGGGCTGGAAGCCGAGCCCGAGCCCCATTAAGCACCAAACGATTGAGAATGAGCCACCGATGTATACCGCTTGCACCTTCGAGCGCGTTCGTGACATTGCAGATGCTTTAAAGGCGGCGGGGGTTGAAGGCGCAGATTTACAGCTTGTTGGATGGAATAAATCGGGGCATGACGGAAGATTTCCTCAGCATTTGCCCGTTGAAGAAGCTTTCGGCGGCGAAAAGGAACTCAAGAAAACCATTGAATATGTTAAATCCTTAGGCTATAAAATTTCGCTTCACACAATTTCTATCGATGCCTACACAATCGCCAACAACTTTTCTTGGGACTATATCGTTAAAAGAAGAAATGGCGACTATCATATCGGCGGCGATTATGGCGGTGGATATGCCTATCACGTTTGCCCTAAAAAACAGCTTGAGGTTGTAAAAAAAGAATTTGATGAGCTTAGCGGCTTCGGACTTAACGGAATGCATTATAACGACGTTACGTCCATTGTTCTCCCCGATCCTTGTTTTTCAGAAGAGCACCCTTGTTCAACCAAAGAAGGTGTTGAAGCAATAACCGAGCTTATGCAATATTTCCAAGATACCTTCGGTGGATTTTCTTCTGAAGGTGGCTTTGATTTCACTTTAGGTCTTCTCGATTATGCGCTTTATGCTCGTTTTGGCAAAGTTTTCGGTGATTTCACTCCGAGCCTCCTCGATGAATTTATCCCGCTTTGGGAGCTTACCTACCACGGAATCATTCTTTATAACCCCCGTTCATCAACGATAAACTACGTTTTAAAATCCCCCGAAGACAAGCTTCGCTTCGCTATGCTCGGCGGCAAGCCCTCCTTCTATATTTATTCGAAATTCAGAACGGGCGGCGAAACTAACTGGATGGGCGCAAATGACCTTTTAGCCTATACCGATTCCGACCTTGCCAGAACTGTCGAGCTAATAAGAGGCAGCACAAAAGAATTCGAAAAGCTCGTGGATAAGCAGCTGCTTTTTATGGAGAGATACGATAAAACAGAAAACGGAATACACGTCGCAACCTATTCCGATGGCTCGAGGGTTGTCGGCAATTTCAGCGACACCGAGCAGACCTTTGAAGGCAATACTATCGGCGCATTTGATTATATTTTGATTTGATTTTCAGCCTTCGATATATAGAAAGGGGGATATTATGAAATTCTGCGTTGGTCTTCCAAAGAATAACGAAGATTTTATAAATTTTGTAGTCCAAAATGCCGGGCATATACATGAAGTGTATTTTTCATGGGGCGATTTTGCAAGCGGGCGAAGCGCTCAAACTCAAAGCGATGAGCTCACTGCTTGGGAACTTATTGAAATACAAAAAAATGCGCTCTCGAAGCTATCGGAAAACGGAATTTCACTAAATCTTTTATTTAATGCAAACTGCTATGGAAAAGATAGTATGTCCCGCGCGTTTTTTGAGAAAATCGGTAATACCGCTGACTATGTTAAGACGCACTATGGTCTCAAATCAATCACAACCACGTCGCCTCTTATCGCTAAGTTTTTTAAAAGCAACTTTGAAGGCGTTGAGGTGCGGGCATCCGTTAATATGGAAATCGGTTCGATAGAGGGTATGGATTACCTTTGCGATTTATTCGATAGTTTTTATATAAAGCGCGAGCTAAATCGCGATAAAAAGAGCATAAATTTGCTCTCCAACTTCGCAAAAACCCAAAACAAGCAATTATTTTTGCTTGCAAACAGCGGATGCCTTAACTTCTGTTCGGCGCATAATTTCCATGATAATCTCGTGGCTCATGAAGAAGAAATTGCGAAAATGGACAACTGCTATAATTTTTGCGGGCTATGCCATGAGTTTTTAAAAAAGCCTGAAAATATTTTTAAGCTTATCGAGCGAACAAACTTCATTCGCCCCGAGGATATCGAAGATTACGATGGATTAATCACGGCGGTAAAGCTTGCAACACGTATTCATAATAACCCCACCGAAGTTTTAAAAAGCTACATAAATAAAAAATACAGCGGAGATATTTTAAGATTGCTTGAACCGACGCATAGCATTTATCCCTACGTTATTGAAAACAACAACCCGCTTACATTAAAGAAAATAGGAGAATAGATATGATAAGCAGCAAATTTATAAAAGAAATCGCTAAAAATGCAGGGGCTGACCTTTGCGGCATATCGCCAATGTCACGTTTTTCAGGCGCGCCCCACGTTATGAACCCTCAAAACTTATTTCCCGAAGCTAAAAGTTGCATCGGCTTTGCTTTCAGAATACCGCGTGGCGTTCAGCGAGGCATCGAAGAGGGTACACAATTTTATCAATACCCTTCAATGGCATACGGTGGAATCAATGATATATTCGCGCCCGCCGTGCTTTACCACGTTGGAAAGGCAATCGAGGATGAAGGCTATGAGGCTTTCGCATATCGCAATACCGGAGCCAGAAGCGTTATCTCGGATATGGATGGTTCTCCCGGAAGCTCTATTTCTCCCGAAGAAATGATTGAAGTAAACGAAAGTTCAAAGGGCGCTCCCGTTCATCACAGAACCGTTCAATACACAAAGCCCGTTCGCGAGGGCGCAGTTGCTCCCGATTTGCTTGTTCAGTTCAGAATCGCGGCAGTTGCATGCGGGCTGGGAGAGATTGGCTGGAGCAAAATGCTGCTCACTAAGGAATTTGGTCCGCTTCAGAGGGTTGCTTTTATCTTTACCGATGCTGAATTTGATGAATATGATGAAATTTATGATGGCGAACCGCTTTGCAGAAAATGCGGCGCATGCGTTAGAGAATGCCCCGGCGGATGCATACCTGCTATCAACTCGGGCAAAAGCGTAACTATTGAAATGGAAGGCAAAAAAATTGAATGGGGCGATATTGATATGTGGCGCTGCTATGCGTTTTATACCCATGCAGGCAGATATTACAACCCCTTTGTTCCAAAGGAAGTTTGGGATAAAAACGAAAATGGTGCCCTAAACCTTATGGAGGGCATAACAGACGTTGCCGACGAGCAGGAAATCGTTAAGGTTTATTCTGCGCTTCAAAAATTCTTCCCGAATTTCGTTGGATATAATATGGCAAAATGCGGAGGCTGTATTCGCGCATGCGTTTCTATGCTTGAGAAAAAAGGCGGTTGTATGGAAGGCAGATTTAAGGAACCGCTAAGAACAAAAAAAGCATGGAGGCTGGATAGATAATAGAAAAATGCAAAATTTATAATATAAAAAAAGGGGTTTGGCATAACATTGTTGTGAGCCCTGATGCAACGGTGCTCGTTACCTAAAACAGCAATACAAGTCCGGAGAATACGGAAAGGATAAATGTTTTATGAATTCACAGGATATAAAACGAAAAGCGAAAGAGCTTGGCGCAACGATATGCGGAATCGGCAGAATTTATGAAGAGCAAAATCCGCAAAGAGATCCAAAAATGATATTGCCGAATGCGAAAGCAATCATCGGCTTCGGCTTTGCTATTCCCAAAGGTATTTATAAGGCTATGGCAAATGGCACGCAAACCTATACATATACAACCATGGGTGTTAAATATTTTGATGAAGAATTTGCAGAGATTTTTCTTTTAAAGATGGGGGGGCTTATAGAGGACGAAGGCTATGATGCTTGCCTTCAGAAAGCTATCCCAACCCTAAAAATAAAGGGCGATAAATCAACCAATCCCGAAACTATTGATACTTATGAATTAATTTATGCAGAAGCAGTAGAGCCCGACAAACCCGCTCCCGACGTTATCATTGATTTTGGAAAGGCGGCGCGCGCCTGTGGGCTTGGAGAAACAGGTCTCTCGGGCAAAATCTTAAATAAGGATTATGGCCCCTTCATGCGCTATTGCTTTATCATTACCGATATGCCTCTCGATTTCGATGATGAGCTCAAAGAGCCGATTTGCGATAATTGCGGCGAATGTATAAAGGCTTGCCCGGGAAAAGCAATAAACGAAAACGGGCTTGATACATGGCAATGCAGCGTTTATTATAAAGGAGCGCATAAATCCAATCCCTTTATGACGAGCGACTTTTTAAAAGACCATCCCGAACGAGAAATGATACTGAATGGTGAAAAAAGATTCGATGCCGAATCAGCCCGAGAAATATATAATGAACTCGACTTTTTGCCCAAAACCCAGTGGGGATACGTTCCCTGCCTTTGCGCCAAAAAATGCGAAATTGCGTGCTTTAAGCATTTAAAGGGGGAAGAAAGCTTATGAAAAACGAAATAATAAAACTTGCTTTGGCTAATGGAGCAGATATTGTAGGCTTTGCGAACGCTGACCGTTTCGAAAAGGACAGCCCCATTTTTCAAATTATGCCCGAAACCAAAACTGTTATCGGGCTTGCTTTCAGAGTTTTGAGGGGTGTTTACCGAGGCATTAAGGAAGGCAGCACATATCACCAATTTACAACAATGGCGGTTGAAAACATGGAAGAAACCATTATGCCGATGGCGCAGCTGCGAATTGCTATGATGATTGAAGAGCAAGGATATATCGCGTTGCCTCAGCGCCGACATCAGCAGATTATGGCAGAAG
>JAZORV010000391.1:0-3156 GCA_045656785.1 Acutalibacteraceae bacterium
ATCGATCTTTCTCCCGATAAGCTCGGAGATGCCCTTACTTCCGTCCAATTAAAGCTTTATAGGCTCATCTGGTCGAGATTTATTGCAAGCTTGATGTCTGTTTGCGTTCAAAATACTGTTGCTGCAGATATCTCAGCCGCGGGTTATATCTTTAAGGCTTCAGGCTATTCTGTGAAATTTGATGGTTTTACCGTCCTTTATGAAGAGGGTAAAGATGATGAATCTAAGGATTCCGAAGGCGCTCTCCCCGAAATGAAGGAGGGAGATGCTCTTAAGGTGAAATCTATCGAGCCTAATCAGCATTTCACTCAGCCGCCCGCCCGTTATACCGAAGCTACCTTGACAAAAGCTCTCGAAGAAAACGGCATCGGCAGACCTTCAACCTTTGCAACCATTATTTCTAATATTTTGCAAAGAAGCTATATTGAAAGAGATAAGAAGCTTTTAAAACCAACCCTTTTGGGAACAACCGTTTCAGATCTTGTATCTCAACATTTCAAATCTATCGTTGACGTTAAATTCACTGCAGGAATGGAAAATAATCTCGATGATATTGAAGAAGGCAAGAGAGAATGGGTTGAAACTATCGATGAATTCTATGGTGGCTTTAAAACAACTATCGAAAAGGCCGAAAAAGAGCTCGATGGTGTTAGAGTAAAAGTGCCGGATGAAGTAACCGAGGTCGTTTGCGAAAAATGCGGCAGAAATATGGTTATTAAAAACTCCAAATTTGGAAAGTTCCTGGCTTGCCCGGGATACCCTGAATGTAAAAATACAAAGCCCGCCCCCGAGGATGAGGTTAAGCAGCCTTGTCCTAAATGCGGTGAAAAGCTTATAAAAAGAGTTTCAAAGAAGACTAATAAGAAGTTCTATGGCTGCTCGAATTATCCTGCATGCGATTTTGCAGCTCCGGGTGTTCCAACAGGAGATAAATGCGGTGAGTGCGGCGGATTCATTATCAGCGGTTTCAAGGGCAGAAAGTTCTGCATGAACGGTGATTGTCCAACAAGGAAAAAGTCCGCAAAAAAAGCGGCAAAATAATTATGGAAAAGGTTAAAATAATCGGAGCGGGGCTCGCAGGAGTTGAGGCGGCTTGGAAGCTTGCCAATTCCGGCATAGAGGTTGAGCTTTATGAAATGAAGCCGAAAGAAATGAGCCCTGCCCATCATTCAGTTCTTTTCGGAGAGCTTGTCTGCTCAAACTCATTAAAGGCGGCAAGAGTAAATAGCGCTGCAGGTCTTTTAAAGGAAGAAATGAGAAGGCTTGGCTCTCTTTGTATGGAGGCGGCGAAGGATTGCTCTGTTCCTGCCGGCGGTGCGCTTGCAGTTGATAGAGATATTTTTTCATCCATTATAACCGAAAAGATAAAAAATCATAAAAACATCAGGGTTATCGAGGAAAGAGTGGAAAGTATTCCAAGAGAAGGCTTTTGCATTGTAGCATCGGGTCCATTGACCGACGGCAAGCTTTCCGAGGATATAAAGAAGCTCTGCGGTGAGGAATATTTGAATTTTTATGATGCCGCGGCCCCTATAATTACTGCCGATAGTATCGATATGACCAAAGCTTTTAAGGCCTCGCGCTATGGCAAAGGGGAGGACGATTATATTAATTGCCCCTTTAACAAAGCGCAATACGAGGAGTTCCATAACGCTTTGATTAATGCGGAAAAGGCTCCCGTTCATGATATCGATAACCGACCCGTAACGGTTTATGAAGGCTGTATGCCAATAGAAATTTTAGCTTCGCGCGGGCTCGATGCCGCAAGATTCGGCCCCATGAAGCCTGTCGGGCTTACGGACCCTAACACAGGTCATCGCCCATGGGCGGCGGTCCAGTTGAGAGCTGAAAATAAAGCGGGCAAGCTCTATAATATAGTCGGCTTTCAAACCAACCTTAAATGGGGTGAGCAGAAAAGAGTTTTCTCGATGATTCCGGGTCTTGAAAACGCAGAATTTGTGAGATACGGAGTTATGCATCGAAATTCCTTTATAAATAGCCCAAAGCTATTGAATTTTGATTTTTCTATGAGAAATAATCCCAATATCTCTTTTTGCGGTCAGCTCAGCGGAGTAGAGGGCTATATGGAATCGGCGGCAAGCGGAATTTTGGCGGCGCAGTCGATAGCCATGAGAATTAAGGGCGAAGAGCCCATAAAATATCCGAATTTCACAATGCTTGGAGCATTGTCGGGATATATCAGCGACCCATCAGTTTCTAATTTTCAGCCGATGGGTGCAAATTTCGGGATCTTCCCCGAGCTTGGAGTCAGGATAAGAGATAAAGCCGAGAGATATTCGGCTCTGGCTCAAAGAAGCCTTGAATGGTTCGAAAATAACGTCAAATCTTTTTAGAGGTGATAAAAAATGAGAATAATAGTTGATGCTTTTGGCGGAGATAATGCACCGCTTGAAATATTAAAGGGAAGCGCAGAAGCTTTATTAGAGCTTGAAGATGTGCAGATAACCCTTGTCGGCAGCGAAGATAAGATAAAGGAATGTGCTAAAGAAAACGCGATTTCTTTAGAAGGCTTGGAAATTATTGATGCTCCCGACGTTATGTCAATGCATGATAATCCCCGAGAAATCATCAAATCAAAATCTCAAACCTCTATGGCGGTTGGCTTAAAATCCTTGGCTGATGGCAAAGGTGATGCCTTTATTTCTGCCGGTAGCACAGGCGCTCTTGTTTTCGGAAGCACGTTTATCGTTAAAAGAATAAAAGGTATAAAGCGCGCTGCTTTAGGTTCCTTTATCCCAACCCTTTCGGGAGAGCATTTCTTCCTTATGGATGAAGGCGCAAATGCCGATTGCCGCCCCGAAATGCTTTTGCAGTTCGGAATTATGGCAGAGGCTTATTTTAAGAGCGTTAAGGGTAAAGAAAATCCAACTGTAGGCCTTTTAAATATCGGAACAGAAGATACAAAGGGCGGCCAGCTTCAGCTTGAAGCTTTCCAACTGCTCAAAAATTCTCCCCTCAATTTTATAGGCAACGTTGAAGCGAGAGATTTGATGTCAGGCGTTTGTGATATCGTTATAACCGATGGTTTTTCCGGCAACATCTGCCTTAAAACTATCGAGGGAACCGCTTCGGGTCTTAAAGTCGGATCGTAGCCATGTCGTTCTGTGGGCCAAGGAGTTGTCACCTTAACTTGTC
>JAZORV010000392.1:0-1002 GCA_045656785.1 Acutalibacteraceae bacterium
AGCTTTTTGCGGTTGGTCTTGGTTTCATAAGATTTCATATTAACCTTAGCAACTCTGCCGTTTTCAAAAACGAAGAGCATATAACCCTCGTAATCATCCGTTACAGCCATAAACACGGTGGTCTCCCCTTCCTCCATTTGGAGCTTTCCAGGAACGTAATCACCTAAAACGCTTGCCTTAGTTTCATCAAAATCAGAAACTCTGGATTTATAAACCTGATACTTATTTGTGAAGAACAGGAGGTCTTTTTTATTGCTTGATTCGGCAGTGAAGATAAATTCATCGCCCTCTTTCAGCTTCTGCTCTCCGCTCATTCTCAAGGATTGAGGAGTTATCTTCTTGAAATAGCCGTCCTTAGTAAAGAACAGATGAACCGGATAATCGGGGACTTCCTCAACTGCATTTTCGACAGTTTCAATTTCTTCGGAATTTATAATCTTGGTTCTTCTGGGTTTACCGTATTTTTTGATAACACTCTCAAGCTCTTTAACGATAATAGTATAAACTCGGCTTCGGGATTTGAGAATCGCTTCAAAATCTTCAACCTGCTTTTCAAGTTCTTCGATATCTTCGAGCTGCTTTAATATATATTCGCGGTTTAAATGGCGAAGCTTTATTTCCGCAACGTATTCCGCTTGAATTTCATCTATTCCGAAACCAATCATAAGATTAGGAACAACCTCTTTTTCCTGCTCGGTTTCGCGAACAATCTTAATTGCCTTGTCGATATCGAGAAGAATCTTTGAAAGACCCTTCAAAAGGTGAAGTTTATCTTTAGCCTTAGTAAGAGAGAAATAAACTCTCCTGCGAACGCACTCGCTTCTGAACGCTACCCATTCCTCGAGAATCTCTCTTATTCCCATAACTCTCGGGTAACCCGAAATCAGAATGTTGAAGTTGCAAGAAAAGCTATCCTGCAAGGGGGTCATTCTGAAAAGCTTTTGCATTAGTTTTTCAGGGTCGGTTCCACGCTTCAAATCAATAGTAATTTTAAGGCCCTTC
>JAZORV010000393.1:0-6739 GCA_045656785.1 Acutalibacteraceae bacterium
TGCGTATCACGCAAACAACAAAACTATTGCAATCGAATGTAGCTGACAAGCATAAGCTTGTCAGAGGCAGAATTTATTCTGCCAAAACGGTTATAACCGTTTTCTACAATATCGATTATCAAAAAATGCTTAAAGGGAAAGTTTTTATGGCTTTCCCTTTAGGGCTAATATTAAGGAGCAAAAAATGAAGCAGAGTATGTTCCGTATCCTTGAAAATAAGGGCCTTACGGATAACGTTTTTAAGATGGTGCTCGAGGGCGATACAAGTGATATAACCGCGCCCGGGCAGTTTATCAATATCAAGCTTGATGGCTTTTTCCTTCGCCGCCCCATTTCTGTTTGCGAAAGCGTAGAAGGCAAGGTTACCATTATATATAAAGTGGTTGGAAAAGGCACGGAAATTATGGCGAAAATGATAGAAGGCGAGAAGCTCGATATCTTAACAGGCCTCGGAAACGGATATGATATATCCCTTTCGGGAGAGCATCCCGTTCTTCTCGGAGGCGGAGTTGGCGTTCCTCCTTTATATATGCTTGCCAAGGAGCTTAAAGCAGAGGGCAAAAAGGTTTCTGTTATATTAGGCTTTAATACCGCAAGCGAAGTTTTCTATGAAAAAGAATTTGAATCGCTCGGATGCGAGGTTTTCGTAACTACGGTCGATGGCTCAAAGGGCATAAAAGGCTTTGTCACCGATGCATTAAAGGATATAGATTATAGTTATTTTTATACCTGCGGCCCCGAGCCGATGCTAAAGGCCATATATAAGGCATCCAAAACCTCGGGTCAGCTGAGCTTTGAAGAGAGAATGGGCTGCGGCTTTGGAGCTTGTATGGGATGTTCTTGCAAAACCTTAACGGGAAATAAGAGAATCTGCAAGGAAGGCCCTGTAATGCAAAAGGAGGAGATATTATGGGAAGATTAAGCGTCGATCTTTTGGGAATAGAGCTTGATAATCCGATAATTCCCGCCAGCGGAACCTTCGGCTTCGGCTATGAATTTGCAGAGCTCTATGATATAAATATTTTAGGAACCTTCTCATTTAAAGGAACAACTAAGGACCCTCGATTCGGCAACCCTACGCCGAGAATTGCCGAGTGCACCGCGGGTATGATAAATGCGGTCGGTCTTCAAAACCCCGGGGTTGAGAAGGTTATTTCGGAAGAGCTTCCGAAATTAAAGAAGTGCTTTAATAAAAAGGTTATGGCAAATATCAGCGGATTTTCTATTGAAGATTATGCTTATACTTGCGAAAAAATAGATAAATGCGAGCAGGTTGGTTGGCTTGAGGTTAATGTTAGCTGCCCTAATGTGCATGGCGGCGGAATGAGCTTCGGAACATCTCCAGAAGCTGCGGCAGAGGTTACGAGGGCTGTTAAGAAGGTAACAACCAAGCCCGTTATAATAAAGCTTTCGCCTAACGTTACGGATATTGTTTCCATCGCAAAGGCTTGCGAGGAAGCGGGAGCAGATGGCATCAGCCTTATCAACACTCTTCTCGGCATGAGAATAGATTTGAGAACAAAGAAGCCGATAATTGCCAATAAAATGGGCGGTTTTTCGGGAAGCGCAATCTTCCCTGTGGCGGTCAGAATGGTATATCAGGTTGCGAATGCGGTTAATATTCCCGTTATCGGAATGGGTGGCGTTTCCTGTGCAGAGGACGTTATCGAGCTGATGCTCGCGGGAGCAACTGCAGTTCAGGTTGGCGCGGCAAACCTCGTTGACCCATTCGCTTGCAAGAATATCATTGAAGATTTGCCTAAGGCTATGGATAAATATGGAATTGATAATTTAAGAGATATAATAGGAGGAGTAAAATAATGGGTAAGGACGTAATTATTGCTTGCGATTTTTCAAGCAAAGAGGCGGTTTTTCAATTTCTTGATAAATTCACGGGAAGAAAACCCTTTGTTAAGATAGGCATGGAGCTTTTCTATGCTGAAGGCCCCGAAATCGTTAGAGAAATAAAGCGCAGAGGTCATAAAATTTTCCTCGATTTAAAGCTTCACGATATTCCTAACACAGTTAAAAAATCGATGTCTGTTTTATCAAGACTCGATGTTGATATGACCAACCTTCATGCCGCAGGAACCATTTCTATGATGGAGGCGGCTATTGAGGGCTTGACAAGACCTGACGGAACAAGACCTCTTCTTATTGCTGTAACTCAGCTTACATCAACCGATCAGGAGAGAATGGAAAACGACCTTCTTATAAAAGAGCCTATCGATAAGGTTGTTATGCATTACGCTCATAACGCAATGGTTGCGGGGCTTGATGGTGTTGTTTGCTCTCCGTTAGAAGCGGGCAAGGTTCACGAAACCTGCGGCGAAAAGTTCTTGACCGTTACTCCCGGTGTGCGTTTCGCTGATGGCGATATCGGAGATCAGAAGCGCGTTATGACCCCTGCTGAAGCCAAGAAAATCGGCTCGGATTATATCGTTGTCGGCAGACCGATAACCGCCGCTGAGGATCCCGTTGCCGCTTATGAGCGTTGTGTCAGGGAGTTTGTTGGCTAAAATGCGAGTTCCTATTTGTCTTAGGCTTGATGACCCCGCACCCGTAATATCGGTTTATCACGAGCACGCAAAATCCCCCATAACCAAGGATGGCAGACCCATTATTGAAACATTCTCAAATGATTTTCTTTTTCAGTTTTGCGATATCGCAGAAAAATGGGGAATAAAGGGAAAATTCAGCATCGTTCCGATGCCCGGAAACAAAGGGGATATCGTGAATGGGCTCGAGGGCGTTTCAAAAGAAGCGCTTAACGAATGGATAGAAACGGTTAAAGAAAGGCTTATCCCCGCGTTTTCGGTAACTCCCGAAATGCTGACGCATCATAAGGTTCCGGATTTGGAATCGGGAGAAATTATCCATGAAAAAGAATCTGTTTGGTCTCAAACGCAGGATAGAAATCGGCTTGTTCCTTATATTTCGAAGGCGCTCTCCCTTCTTAAGGATGTAGGCTTCAGAACGGTCGGCGTAACCTCTCCTTGGAACTTCGGAGCAGAAAATTTAGAAGAATACCGCCATTCTGTTTCTAAAGCTATTGCAAATGTTTGCGGGAGCGATAACGGTTGGTATTTCTTGGGAACAGGCCTTGAGAGGCCTTACGTAGCTTTGGAAGAAGAGGGCAGAACGCTCGTCGCTTTGCCAACCTCAACGAGGGATAATATCTGGCAAACTATGGATACAACCGATATGAGCGAAGAATATATTTCCTCTGTTGCGGATAATTATTTAACCGCGGATGGTAGCGAAGGGGAGATAATAAGCGTATTGCAAAAGGGCGGATACCCCGTTATCCTAACTCATTGGCAAAGCCTTATTTCAAATGGCATTGGAACGGGAATGAAGGTGCTCGATGAAGTCTGCCGCAGAATAGATGAGCATTTGTCGGATAAGGTTCAGTGGATGTCTGCCGATGAAATAGCCGAGCTCGTTCTCAAAAATAAAAATGAATACCCGAAGCCCGAGCTTTAGGCGCAGGCTTCTTAAAAAAGATAAAAGGAGAAAACAAAATGGAAAGCTATAAAAGAGAATTTATCGAATTTTTAGAGGGCGCAGGAGTGCTTAAATTCGGAGATTTCACAGCGAAATCAGGAAGAAAAATTCCTTATTTTATAAATGCAGGTGATATAAAAACCGGCGACCAGATTTCAAAGCTCGGCGAATTTTATGCCAAGGCATATTTCGAGAAGGTTGGAAACAAGAAAACCGTTCTCTATGGGCCTGCTTATAAAGGTATCCCGATTGCAGTTTCCGTTGCAGTTGCTCTTTCTAAGAATGGGCTCGACGTTCCCTTCTTCTTTAACAGAAAAGAGGAAAAGGATCATGGCGAGGGCGGAGTTTTTGTTGGATATAAGCCTCAGGAAGGCGAAGAAATCGTTATCGTTGAGGACGTTATAACAGCAGGAACCGCCATCAGAGAGAGCATGGAAATTCTTTCAGGTCTTGAAGGAACAAAGGTTGCGGCAACCTTCGTTATGGTTGATAGAAAAGAAAAGGGCAAAACCGAAAAGAGCGCAATGGCTGAAGTCGGAGAGGAATATGGATTCCCCGTATATTCCGTTGTTGACGTTTACGATATTATCGAATATTTGGAAGAAGACCCTAAAAACCGTGAAAACGTTGATAGAATCAAGAAGTATTTAGAGGTAAACGGAGCTAAAGAATAATTCTTCCGGAACCCTTAAAATAAAAGAAAGGAATCCCCAAAATGAGAAGCCTTATTGATATTCTTGATTTTTCGAAAGAGGAATTAAAGGAGCTTATGGAAACTGCGGCCGATATCGCGGATAACCCCGAAAAATATTGGTCTGCCGCCAAGCATAAAAAGCTCGCAACCCTCTTTTTTGAGCCCTCAACGAGAACAAGGCTCAGCTTTGAAGCGGCAATGCTTGAGCTCGGAGGTAGCGTTATCGGATTTTCGGATGCGGGCTCATCCTCCGCGGCAAAGGGAGAAACCGTTGCCGATACTGCGAAGGTTATCAGCTGCTATGCCGATATAATCGCAATGCGCCATCCATCCGAAGGCGCGCCCTTTGTGGCATCAAGGAACGCAACCATCCCCGTGATAAATGCGGGTGACGGTGGTCATAGCCACCCAACTCAAACTTTAGCAGACCTTTTCACCATTTTCAGAGAAAAGGGCAAAATTGAAAATTTAACTGTTGGTTTCTGCGGAGATCTTAAATATGGCAGAACAGTCCATTCCCTGATTTCCGCGTTATCAAGATATGAGGGAATCAAAACAGTTCTCATTTCCCCCGAGGAATTAAAGCTTCCCCGATATATAAAGGAGGATGTTTTAGAGAAAAACGGAATGGTATATGAAGAAACCGTATCCTTGGAGGAATCCATAGATAAGCTCGATATCCTTTATATGACGAGAATTCAAAGAGAGCGTTTCGAGGATAGGCATACCTATGAAAGGCTGAAGGATAGCTATATTCTTGATATGGAAAAGCTACAAAATGCAAAAGCCGAGCTGAAGGTTCTTCATCCGCTGCCGAGGGTTAATGAGATAAGCCCTGAGGTCGATTCCGACCCGAGAGCTTGCTATTTTGAGCAGGTATTAAATGGCAAATATATGCGAATGGCGCTTATCTTAAAGCTTTTGGAAGAAGCAAAAAAAGAAGAATCTCAAGCAGCAATCCCAACGATTAAATCAGAAGTAAGATGTAAAAACAAAAAGTGTATAACCCAGACCGAAAGAGGCCTCCAAAATGAATATGAGGCGGTTGATTCGGAAAAGGGAATTTATAAATGCATTTTCTGCGAAGAAAAAGCAACGCTGTAAGAAAGGAAGAAAAAACAATGGCAATTTTTATTAATGAACCTTCTCATACTTTTAATGAGTATCTTCTCATTCCCGGATATTCGGGAAGCGATTGCATCCCGGCAAACGTAAGTCTCAAAACCCCTCTTGTTAAATTCAAGAAGGGCGAGGAGTCTTCAATAATGATGAATATTCCGATGGTTTCGGCTATAATGCAGTCTGTATCGGGTGATAGACTCGCTGTAGCTCTCGCAACAGAGGGTGGCGTTTCCTTTATCTATGGCTCTCAGTCTATTGAAGATGAAGCCGCAATGGTTAAGCGCGCAAAGAATTATAAAGCAGGCTTTGTTAAGAGCGAATCAAATATTTCTCCTGATGCAACGCTTAAGGATATCGTAGCATTAAAGGAAAAAACAGGTCATTCAACCGTTGCTGTAACCGAAGACGGAACAGCCGATGGCAAGCTCGTTGGTATTGTTACAGGCAGAGATTATCGCGTTAGCCGTATGTCTCCCGACCTTAAGGTTAAGGAGTTTATGACCCCTCTTGATAAGCTTATAACAGCAAAAGAGGGCACAACCTTAAAGGAAGCAAACGATATTATCTGGGATAATAAGCTCAATTCTCTTCCTATCGTTAATGACGAAGGTAAGCTTTGCTATTTCGTTTTCAGAAAGGACTATGATACCCATAAGCAGAACCCTAACGAGCTCTTGGATGCTTCTAAGAGATATGTTGTTGGCGCAGGTATTAATACAAGAGACTATGCCGAGCGCGTTCCTGCTCTCGTTGAAGCAGGCGTTGACGTGCTTTGCATAGATTCCTCCGAAGGCTTCTCCGAATGGCAGAAGCTTACAATCGAATGGATAAGAGAGCATTATGGCGATAGCGTTAAGGTAGGCGCCGGAAACGTTGTTGATGCAGAAGGCTTCAGATTCTTGGCAGAAAACGGTGCCGACTTTATAAAGGTTGGTATCGGCGGCGGTTCTATATGTATAACCCGCGAAACCAAGGGTATCGGCAGAGGTCAGGCAACAGCTCTTATCGAGGTTTGCAAGGCAAGAGATGAATATTTTGAGGAAACAGGCATTTATGTTCCCGTTTGCTCTGATGGCGGTATTGTTTACGACCATCATATAACATTAGCCCTCGCTATGGGTGCCGATTTTGTTATGCTCGGCAGATATTTTGCAAGATTCGATGAAAGCCCAACAAATAAGGTTAGCATCGGCGGAACATATTATAAAGAGTATTGGGGCGAAGGCTCCAGCCGCGCCAGAAACTGGCAGCGTTATGACCTTGGCGGAGATAAGAAGCTTTCCTTCGAAGAAGGCGTTGATTCCTATGTTCCTTATGCAGGTAGCTTAAAGGACAATGTTGCTATCTCGCTCAGCAAGGTTCGTTCAACCATGTGCAACTGTGGTGCTTTAACTATCCCTGAACTTCAGGAAAAGG
>JAZORV010000394.1:0-3944 GCA_045656785.1 Acutalibacteraceae bacterium
TTGTTAGGAGAACCTAAAACCCTAAACTGACTCAAAAGTAACATTTATAAATTTAATAATTTTATATCAAACCTACCGTTTTGCTTAAAATAGCCCAAATTAAATATTTCACCAGAATGCTTTTTATTCCAAGCTTCTGCAACAGTTTTAAGTTCATCTGCGGTTATAAGCAGTATTTGGGTGTCATTATTCAAAGAATAGTCCACACACTCTTGTACACTTTGTGGTGTAAAATCTGGCGCAATAACCATAAACACAACGACATCTTTATCAGAAGTTTTAATATATCTATCAAACTGCTGTATGTGGTCTTTAAGATTTACAGGTGTTTCTTTCGATTTGTTATCCCACATTATATATTTATCTTTAAAAGATAATTTCCCATCTGGATGCTCAGTTCCTGTTAAAGTCAGTGGTTTGTTCATTAACATTTTTTCAAACATATAGTTTGTAGCATCTTCAAAATAGTGTTCACATTGTAAATCTTTTTCTATAATATTATTTGAGCGTAAGAACTTTAAATCTCTTCTCGCCAATTCGCTATACACAGAAACAAGTTTTTCGCGTGTATCTTCTGTTTTTAACTCTATTCGGCGCACAGAATCGTAATAACTCAAAATTCTATCAACAAGAACATTTTTTGTTCCCGATACAACAAGACCTAAATCGCCACACCAACTAGAAAGCACAGAAGCATCTAATCCATCGCGCGGAGAAAAACCTGCTATCAAATTTGTGGGTTTGATTTTATTCTGAATAATTAGTTTTAATTCTTGTACAGTAGGATTGTTTGAAATTTCAATATTTGCTGTTTCATAATAAGAACTTGCTTTTTTCACTATATCCAACAAATACTGTTTGTTAGTCTTCTTTACAACATAATCAACCAACTTCTCATATCCATAAGAACGAATTTCAATATTGTAATATTTACGAATTTCTTTTGCGATATCATTAGGTATCATATCACACATAGCGCCATCTGAATTTTTTATGCAAACAAGCAATCCTTTAGATTGTAGTAATCTTCTTGCAGCATCAATATCATCAAATGAATGTAGTGCATTTTCAAAATTAGGGAATCTAGCGGATTTTGCCTCTAAAATTTGTTGTTCTCTAATACTAATAGACAAATATTTTCTTAATGATTCAAGCAAATTCTTTTCATCTATGGAAATATCATCGTTAAAAGCCCAAGCAGTATCAAGCATGTGCTTGAACAAAGCTAAGTCTTTAGACATTTTACTAATATCGAAATTATTAGATTCATCAATTATATTTTTTTCGTAGTTAAGAATTGCAGAATCTGTTTCTTTACAAGCCGAAATAAAATCGTCCTGGTCAAGTAAGTAATCTCGCAATAAAATAGGAGCTATTATTCGTACTGCTCTATTACTATCGAGTTTTATCTCTTCCAAACGATTAAATATATTTTCATAGGAAGTATATTGCTTTTCTGTTTTGATTAGAAACTCTTTGATTTCATCAAGTTCTAACCGCCTATAGTCAGCAACATATGCGGATGCAATTCTTTTGGCTATAGTTATATTAGGTATTTGTTCGACAAATTTAATAAATTCCATAATTATCCACCTCAAAACAATTTTAACATAAAAAAGTATATTTGTCAAAATACAATTATAAATAAAAAAGGGATAGAAATTAATCTATCCCAAAATTTGAAATTTATCAGAGCTTTGTTCCGCAATTAGTGCAGAAGGACATTCCGGGTTTTGACTCTTGTCCGCAAGAGGGGCAGACGTTCTGCGGAGCAGGGGGAGCAAATTTGTTGCCGCAATTTGTACAGAATATCACGCTTTGCGGAACCTTTGCGCCACAAATGGAGCAGAATTTAAAAGCATCTTCCGTTGGTTTTTCTTCCGGTGCTTCATCTTGAGAAAGCTCAACGGTAACTTCGATTTCTTCTACGGAAGCTCCCTCGACTACGGGAGCTTCCTCAACAGCGGGGACTTCAACCTTCAACTGAACGGGTTTTCCGCAATTAGTGCAGAATCTTATATCTGCACTCAAAGGAGCGCCACAACCCGAGCAAAAACTTGAGGGTGCAGGTTCGGTTTGGGGCTTGGGTATAGCAGTCCCACAAGAGCTGCAGAAAGCGGCATCAGGGGAAAGCGCGGCGCCACATTTCTCACAACGCTTAACACCCTTAATATCTTCAATTCTCTTTTTATAAACCTCGATATTGGCTTCAGCCTCGGCAAAAGATAATACAAGCTCTGCGAGAGCGCCTTCTTCCGGATTGTTTTTATGAAGCGAAATATAGGTTTTTCCAATCTCTGAATATATTCCTGCGATTTTCTTTTCTTCTTCTGAAATCGCGGAATTAATTTTGGCAATATCGCCCATATCTTTTGTTTTTTGAACAGCGTTCTGTGTTGTTTGCGAAATTTTCTTTCCTAAATCATCAAAAAAAGCCATATTCATTTCCTCCAAGCATTTGTCATGAATATTATACAATAAATATTACCCTTGGTCAATAATTAATTTTTTGAAGTTAATTCATTGACAGAAAGGTTTAATAATGATAAAATGATTAATGTTAGTTATGGGAGGTAGATTTATGAAGAAAAATAATGTTTTGGCTCTGTTGCCGATAGGTGTTTTTATTGTTTTATATTTAGGCCTCGGAATTCTGTTTGAATACGTTTTAAAGATTCAGATGGGATTTTACAGCATTCCGATAGTTGTCGTTTTTCTTGCTTCATTGCTTGTTGCATGCCTTCAAAACAGGGGCGTTAATTTTGAAGAAAAACTCTCAATTATGGCTCATGGCGTTGGTGATAAGAATATCATCACAATGCTTTTAATCTTTCTCGAAGCGGGAATATTTGTTGGCGTTGTAGGAAGAAGTAGCGCAGAAAGCGTTGCATATTTTATGCTTTCTATCATTCCTCCACAGTTCGCGGTTGCGGTTCTGTTTATAGTTAGTTGTTTTGTTTCAACAGCTATGGGAACCTCGGTTGGAACGATAACTCTTATTGCCCCGATAGCGGTGTCGGTTTCGGTGGCATCGGGCTTTGGATTGCCTCTTTGCATAGGCTCTGTGGTTGGCGGCGCAATGTTTGGAGATAATCTTTCCTTTATTTCCGATACCACTATCGCTGCTTGCAATGGCCAAGGCTGCAAAATGAAGGATAAATTCAAGGAAAACTTTTTTATTGCTCTTCCTGCCGCAATCCTGACTTTTGTTTTGATTTTGATTCTTTCTTTTTCTTCATTTGAGGCTTCGGGAAATATAGAGCATAGCTATGATCTTGTTAAAATCATCCCCTATGTTCTCGTTCTCATAGGCGGAATTGTTGGAATTAACGTATTCATCGTGCTCTTGGTTGGAATTATTTCGGGCTCTGCAATTATGCTCATCACGGGAGAAGTTGCTGCAACTGAGCTTCTGTCAAATATGGGTTCGGGCGCTTCGGGAATGTTTGAAACTGCAATGGTAGCGGTTTTGGTTGCCGCTATTTGCGCTCTCGTTCGCGAAAACGGAGGATTTTCCGTGTTGCTTTCGGGAATAACCAAAATATTTAAGGGCAAAAAGAGTGGACAATTAGGCGTTGGTCTTCTTGTTGGAATAATGGACGTTGCAACCGCTAATAATACCGTTGCAATCGTTATGGCAAATCCTATAGCTAAAGAAATGGCGGAAAAATTTAATATTTCGCCTCGTAAAACCGCGTCTATTCTCGATACCTTCTCTTGCATCTTCCAGGGCATAATTCCTTATGGCGCACAGATGCTTGTTGCAATTTCTGCGGTAACCGAGCTTGGATATAAAATATCGGCATTTGATATAATTCCGAATCTTTTCTACCCATTCTTCTTGGCTCTCAGCTCGCTTGTGTTTATCTATCTGATTCCCGAAAAAAAGAGAAAATAAAAAAGAATATAGTACAATCCATCCCTCATATCCTTTATTAAAGCTA
>JAZORV010000395.1:0-1466 GCA_045656785.1 Acutalibacteraceae bacterium
AGCAAAGAGTTGCTATTGCGAGAGCTATTATTAACAGACCAAAGGTATTGCTTCTCGATGAACCTTTGGCGGCACTCGACCTTAAGATGCGAAAGGATATGCAAGTTGAGCTTAAAAACATTCAGCAAAGCCTTGGCATAACCTTTATATTTGTAACGCATGATCAAGAAGAAGCCTTAGCAATGTCTGATACTGTTGTTGTCATGAACAATGGTGTTATTCAGCAGATAGGAACTCCGCAGGATATTTATAATGAGCCCCAGAATGCCTTTGTTGCAGATTTTATTGGTGAATCTAATATTCTTGATGGTATTATGGAAAAAGACTTTTTAGTGCATTTCTTCGGTAAAGATTTCACTTGTCTTGATCGTGGCTTTAAAGAAAAAGAACCTGTTGACGTTGTTATTCGCCCTGAAGATGTTGATATTGTTCCTTCTTCTCAAGGAATGCTTACCGGCGAGGTAACGTCAGTCACTTTTATGGGCGTTCATTATGAAATTATTATCGATATAGATGGCTTTAAATGGATGGTTCAAACCACTGATGAGCATCATGTTGGCGAATTTGTTGGTCTTTATATCGAACCTGATGCTATTCATATAATGCATAAGTCCGAGTATTCAGGTCTTTATGGCGATTATAGCTCCTTCAGTGATGAGCTTGAGCCATTGGAAGAGTTTGAGGAGGAATTGCTTAGTGAATAGTAAATCATTCGGTAATCGCTTAGTTTCAAGCCCCTATATCGTTTGGTCTGCTATGTTCGTTGTAGCTCCGCTTTTGATGGTTATATATTATGCCTTTACGGATGCTAATGGTAATTTCACGTTTCAATTCATCAAAGAACTTTCGAGATATATTGATACCTTTTCCGTTTCTCTTCTTTATGCTTTTATTGCAACTTTTGTCTGTCTTTTAATGTCATATCCTTTTGCATATTTTATGGCAAGAAAAAGCGAAAATAAGCAGAGAACCCTGATGCTTCTCGTTATGCTTCCGATGTGGATGAACTTTCTTATTAGAACATACTCTTGGATCACGATTCTATCCAATAACGGAGTTTTAAACACTTTCTTCGATTGGTTAGGGCTTGAAAAAGTTCAGCTTATTAATACTCCCGGCGCGGTAATTCTCGGTATGGTTTATAACTACATACCCTATATGATTCTGCCCATTTATTCCGTTATGTGCAAAATTGATACTCCGCTTTTAGAGGCGGCTGATGATCTTGGTTCTAACGGGTTTATGAAACTTAAAAAGATTATTTTCCCGATGTCCATTCCCGGCATTGTATCAGGAATAACTATGGTATTCGTTCCTGCTGTCAGCACATTCTATATCTCTCAGAAACTCGGCGGCGGAAAAACGCTTTTGATAGGCGATGCCATAGAATCTCAATTTATGAGCGCAAACAATTATAACCTCGGCGCATCTCTTTCTCTTGTTCTCATGGTGCTTATTCTTATCTG
>JAZORV010000396.1:0-7597 GCA_045656785.1 Acutalibacteraceae bacterium
ATTTGAAAATGGGAAACCCCGAATTTAAGGCTATAGAGCTTGCCCAAGCAAAGCTTATGGGAGCAAATATCCTCAGCGGAAAAAGACCTAAGGTGGTTAAGCTTACCGATACCTTCGAGGTTGAAATTGAGAAGGATTATGGCGAGCATAATTTTGATTATCTCGTAGATGATAACGAAATCTGGCAGCATATTGATATCTGGGGCGCGCCATTCTGCCTCACTTATGATATTGGCAAAACAACTAAGATAGATAAGGCTTGTATTTCGGGCTATGCAATATGGCATGCAGGAAATTATATGCTTCATAATTTTGAGCTTTATGCTGCTGAAACCGAGGATGAGCTTTATAATCCCGAAAATATGGTTGCGAAATACTATCGTGATGCCGAAGAATCCATCGGAAAGGGCGCATTTCCTAACAGAAACGTTGTTTTTTCTTGCGAAGGCGAAACAAGATTTTTCGGAATAAAGATAATCGAGGCTTGCCCTTCCGATGAAATTGCAAGAATTTCAAGAATTGCTCTTTTCAGCGAGGAAAACACCGCAACTTATATGATGAGGGAGAAGCTTGGGGTTTCAGATACCCTCGAAGGCATCATTCCCGAAATTTCGGGAAAGGCCGACGGCGAGCTTCAGAACCTTACAAACGGTGTTGCTTTAAAGGATGAGCAGGTTGTTATGATAACTGAAGATAGCGCGCTTACTTTTAAGAACGTGCTTTCTGTTAAGGATATTTTTATTGTTGGAAAAAATATTAAGGTTGGCAAAATATATTCCGATGGCGCAGAACTTGAGTATAAGAGCGAGGAAACCGATAGCTTTTTTGGCAGAAAGGTTTTGAAGCTTTCCTTCTCGGAGCAGAAGAATTGCGACCTTAAGCTTGAAATAAATAAGGGCTCAGCTCTCGACCTTATTTTCGCTAATACCGAATTCAGAAAGGGTATAGTTAAAACTACCGAAATCCTCGATAACGATTATATTGGAGCCGGTTGTAACGTTTTCCCGAATGCTTTTTCAGAATATGCAATTCGCGAGGGATATAACGAGGTTTATTGGGAGCTCGAAAAGCATCATATCAATAAAGCCAAGCCCCATTGTATCAGAATGTGGTTCCAGATAGATTGGGTTGTTGATACTCTCGAGCAATATGTTTCGGGCGATTGGCAATTCCAAAACCCCGAAATGCAATCGGCGGTTAAATATTGCGAAGCCTTCAGAGAAGCAGGCGTTGAGGTTGAGCTCGATTTCGGCTGGAAGGTAGGCTCAAAGGTTCAGGATTGGTTCTCTATCGGTGGAGTTGCTCCCGAGCAGAAGCATTGCGCCGCGCCTGCGGATCTTTATAACTATGGCAAGGCCGCGGTTGCAACCTTGGAATATCTCATTCTCGAAAAGGGCTGCGATAACGTTAAATATATAACCTTCTATAATGAAGTTTCGCCCCATCCCGATTCAAGCGGACATTATGACTATGCAATGCATGGCGATGGCCTTGCTTATTGGGCTGCGATGGCAAAATATACCAAGGCTTTCCTTGATAGATCTCCCTTAAAGGGTCAGGTTGAGATATGGGCGGCTGAAGAATGCTCGGGCCATGAAAAGGTTATGGATAGAATGAATATTCTTATCCCCGAAGCCTTTGCCCGTCATACAGTTCATAAATACGAGCTTACTTATGATGATATCTGCAAATGGGGCGAGGAAATATTTAAGCCCCATAATGGCGGAAAACCGGTTATGCTTACAGAGTTTGGCAATTCTTACAGAACAACCGTTACTTACGATATGAATACCGCTTGCAACGTTCTTGGCGGCGCAAACCATGGTATTTCGGGCGCATTTATCTGGGTTATGGCAGGCGCGCCCCTCGTTGACCCCCTTAATTGGATTCACGCAGGCTCGGGATCAGATAACAGCTATCAGCATTGGACCTTCTTCCCAATCGCCGAAACCTTGGAGGATTGCGGAGAGAGCTTCTATGAGCTTTGTCTGCTCAATCATTATATTCCAATGCATTGCAAGGCGATAAAGAGCAAATTTTTGGGCGGTTTCCGCGATGTTCGTCTCAATGCCTTCTCTAAAAATGGCGATTATACCATCATTATCGAATCCAAGGGCGACTTCCCAAATAAAATCAGCATTGAATTGGATAAACATATCGGAAAAACCTTCTACCGCCATACCTATAAGAGAAGAAAAACAGGGGAAGGAAACCTCATTATCCATCCCGTTGATAAGGTTATGGAAATAGATAACGTTATAGAGGATGAGCTTTCTCTCGATTATTCCATCGTGGTTTATACAACCGTCAAGCCCGTAGCTCAGGTTATAATGGATAAGGTTGATATAAAGGCAAAGGCGGGCGAAGAGGTAGAGATAGGCGCAAGTCTTCTCGATGCTCCTGCCGAGATGGAAATTAAATATTCTATTTCAAAATCCCTTTGCTCGGGCGCAACGCTTGAAAACGGAGTTGTAAAGATTCCCGAAACCGCAAAGGCGGGAGATATGCTCGCAGTTAAAGCCGAGATTCCTTCGGGCGAATTTGGTGTTTCAATAATAAGAGTTATTTAAGGTGGGAAAACAATGAGTATAAAATGTTTTGAAAAAGATTTTTTAAGTCTGGGGCTTACAAACGCAAAGGCTCTCGGCAGAAACCTTTTAAGCGGACTTCGCCCTGAGGTTACACCCTTGGGCGAGGAAGAGGTAAGAGTTGAAATCGAGGGCGATTTCGGCGAGCATAACTTTGACTATCTTGTTGATGACAGAAGAATAAAAAGGCATATCGATATCTGGGGCGCTCCTTTTAGCCTTACTTATGATATGGGCGAAGCAAATGAGATTGAGCAGATCTGTATTTCGGGCTATGCCAGAGAACAGGGAAATCATATGCTCTCTGATTTTGAGCTTTATGCCTCCAATGATAAAGAAAGCCTCTATAACCCCGAAAATATGGTTGATAAATATTTCAGGGGTAAGGATGAATTTCGCGGTGGAATGGGCGGCTATTATGCAGATAAGCTCTATAAAACAAGCGGCAGCGCAAGATTTTTTGGAATCAAAATAATTTCCGCCTGCCCCTCGGATGAAATCGCAAGAATTTCTCGAATCGCCCTTTTCAATAAGGAAAACAATGCTAAACATCTTCTGAAGAATATTTTGGGCGCAAGCGATATGCTCTGCAATTCGGGAGTGAAGATCGAGGGCGAATATTCCGGTAACGCTGCAGACCTTACAAGCGGAAAAACCTTCTTTGAGGAGGGAATCGTTAAGGCTCAAAGCGATATAACCCTTACTTTCAATCCTAAGCTTTTGGGCAAAATTTATCTTGTTGGAAGAAATATCGAGGTTTCTGAGCTTCTGAGCGAAGGCGAAAAAATCGATTTCCAAAGAAAAGATACAGATAGCTATAATAATGAAAAAATAGTTGAGTTATCCTTCCCGATTATTGAAACAGAGGATGTAAAGCTTGTTATCAAGAAGGGCGCAGAGCTCGATTCGGTTATTTCGGATGCCGAGAAGGTTATAGGCTATGTTAAAACAAAAGAGATTTTAGAAAAGGATTATGTCGGCCCGGGATGCAACTGCTTCCCAACGGTATTCTCAGATTTTGGTGTTCGCGAGGGCTATAACGAGGTTTATTGGGAGCTCGAAAAGCATCATATCAAAAAAGCCAAGCCCCATTGTATCAGAATGTGGTTCCAGATAGACTGGATGGTTGACACCAAAAAGCAATATGAAAATGGTGATTGGCAGTTCCAAAACCCGGATATGCAGTCTGTTGTTAAATTCTGCGAGGCGTTCAGAGATGCAGGAGTTGAGGTTGAGCTCGATTTCGGCTGGAAGGTAGGCTCAAAGGTTCAGGATTGGTTCTCTATCGGCGGAATCACTCCCGAGCAAAGGCATTGCGCCGCCCCTGCCGACCTTTATAATTATGGAAAGGCTGCCGCCGCAGCGTTGGAATATCTTGTTTTAGAAAAGGGCTGCGATAACGTTAAGTATTTAGGCTTCTATAATGAGATCTCCAATGAAATTAACTGCGGAGGTCATTATGACTACGCAATGTTTGGCGATGGTGTTGCATATTGGGCAATGATGGCGCAATATGCCAAGCATTTCATAGATGCAGGCCCCCTTAAGGGAATGGTTGAAATCTGGGCGGCAGAGCAATGCACCAGTTTTGCTCCCATTATGGATAAGCTGAATCTTCTTATCCCCGAAACCTTCTCTCGCCACACGGTTCATAAATATGAGCTCGATTATGAAGAAATATGCGCTTGGGGCGAGGAGGAGCTGAAGCCCCATTCCGATGGCAAGCCGGTATTGCTCACAGAGTTCGGAACAAGCCATAGAAAGTATCTCTCTTGGGATACTAATCACGTCTGCAATATTTTAGGCGGTGCAAATCATGGTATTTCCGGAGCCCTTCTTTGGGTTATAGGCGGAGCTCCGCTCGTTGATCCCTTGAATTGGGTGAACTCGCCGGGAGATATGGATGAAACCCGATTTTATTGGGGATTCTTGCCGCATGGCAATAACGTTTCGGAAACGGGCGAGACCTTCTATGAAATGTGTCTGCTCAATCATTATATTCCCGACCATTGTTTGGCTTTAAAAACTGAATTTTCGGCTGAAAATGATTTTGTTCGCCTTAATGCTTTCTCTAAAAACGGAGAATATACCATCTGCGTTGAGAGTAAGGGCGATAGGGAGAATGATATAAGAATCGAGCTTGATAAGGAAATAGGCAAAACCTTCTATCGCCACGTATATAAGAGAAACGAAAAGGGTGAGCCGAATCTTATCGTGCCTCCCGTCGATAAAACCTTCGAGGTCGATAGCTTTATCGATGATACCCTTCCTTTAGGCTACTCTTTGGTGGTTTATACAACCGTTAAGCCTATCACTCAGGTTATAATGGATAACGTTGATATAAAGGCAAAAGCAGGGGATGAAATCGCAATCGGCGCAAGCCTTATTGACGCTCCTGCAGAAATGGAAATTAAATATTCTATTTCGAAATCTCTTATCAAGGGTGCAACGCTTGAAAACGGAATCGTAAAGATTCCCGAAACCTCAAAGGCGGGAGATATGCTTGCAGTAAAAGCTGAAATTCCTTCGGGAGAATATGGAATTTCTCTTATCAGAATAGCCTAATAAAATAGGAGGTTTATATATGATTTTTTCCAGGTCCTTCTTTGCGGCAACAAAGGAATATAACACTTATGAATCCCACGTTGCCAATCCGCAATTCAGAAAAAGCTTCAATTTGTCGGTTCTGCCAAAAACCGCAGAGCTAACGATTTGCGGCTTGGGATATTATGAGGTTTATCTCAATGGGAATAATATAACAAAGGGCTTTATGGCGCCTTATCGTTCAAATCTTAATCATTATGTTTATTATGATAATTATGATTTGAGCGAATATTTAACCGAGGGCGAGAACGTCTTGGGAGTTTTGCTTGGCAACGGATTTTTGAATCCGAGCATAGAAAAATGGGATTTTTCAATCAAACCCGACCGTTCTGCTCCTAAGGTTGCGCTATCTATGGAAATTGATGGCAATCAGCTTTTCGATGCTTCGGCCCTTAAATGCATTGAAAGCCCCATAACTTTTGAAGAGTTTCATTCGGGCGAGCATTATGATGCGAGGCAAGAAAAAGAAGGTTGGAAAAATTCGGGCTTTGATGATAGCTCTTGGAGAAGCGTAATCCCTGCCGATGCTCCGTTGGGAGAGCCGAGAATTCCCGATTGCGAGCCGATTGGGATTATCGACGTTCATTATCCTGCAAGAATTTTAAAAAGCAAAGAAGGCTTTATATATGATTTTGCGGTTAATGCCTCGGGCCTTTGCGAACTTAATATAAAGGGATGCGAAGGCAGAAAAATAGAGCTTCGTTATGGCGAACTTCTTAGAAACGGCGAATTGGATGTCAGAAATGTGAGCTATAACGAATGGATGCATAAGGATTGCTATATTTTAAAGGGTGGTTCAAAAGAGAAGTATATGCCTCATTTTACGTATCATGGCTTCCGCTTTGTTGAGGTTATAGGAATAACCGAAGCCGAGGCAACCCCCGATTTGCTGACATTTTATGAAATGAGCAGTTCTTTTGAGCAAATTTCTGATTTTAAATGCGATAATGCTTCATTAAATGCGCTTTTTGATGCAACTATGAGAAGCAACCGCGCAAACTTTATCTATTTTCCAACAGATTGTCCTCATCGCGAGAAAAACGGCTGGACAGGCGATGCTGTATTGAGCGCGGAGCAGCATTTGATTTATCTTGATTGCGCAAAATCTTTGAAGGAATGGCTAAGAAATATATTTAAAGCGCAAAACGAGGAAGGAACTATTCCCGGAATTGTTCCAACGCATGATTGGGGCTACGATTGGGTCGGTCCCGCTTGGGATATCGTTATGTTTGAGCTTCCGTATCGTATTTATCAATACACGGGCGACACCGAGATTATTTCAGAGGGGCGCTCTCATCTTCTCAGATATTTTAAATATATGGAAAGCAAGAGAGATGAAGCGGGGCTTCTGTGTTATGGGCTTGGAGATTGGTGCCATTCCGACTTCCAGCAATATGAAATAACCGAACAGCTTCAATATACAAGTACCATAACCTGCAAATACCTGTGCGATATAGCGGTTGTTCTTTTTGGTGCAATCGGCGATGATGAATCGGCAAGGTATGCCAAAGAGCTTTCCGATGATATCAAAAAAGCCTTCAGAAACAGCCTTATGAATGAGGATTTATCTTTGAAATGTCCAAGCCAAACAACTTATGCTATGGCGATTTATTATGGTATGTTCGATGAAAGCGAGTGTTCTAAGGCTTGCGAAAGATTAGAGAATATAATCCATAAAAACGAAGATAAAATTAGCTTTGGAGTTCTCGGAAATAGGGCTGTATTCCGAGTTTTAGCCGAATGCGGCAAGATTGATTTGGCTCTTAAAATGATGCTTAATCCCGAACCCCCAAGCTTTAAATGCTGGATAGATCAAGGCGCAACATCTCTTTTTGAAGCCTTCTTTCCTTTCAGAAACCGAGTTGATAGCTTTGATGATGCTCCAACTCCTGATTCCTTAAATCATCATTTCTGGGGAGACATTATTGCCGTGTTTATGCGCCATTTGGCGGGTATTCAGGTTGAGTCTTGCAAAAGTGTTGTAATTGCCCCCCAATTTTCAGATATTCTCAATAATGTTGAGGCTTATGAAACGGTTTTTGGGGAGAAGGTTTCCCTTAAATATAAAAAGACCGACGTTATGCTCTCGATGACGGTTACGGTTCCGGGTTCGATTAAAGCGAGACTGATTGTGCCGAAGGGTTATCGCCTTTCGCGAGGAAAAGAGACCTTAAAATCAGGGGAAAACCATTTGATATTTTGCAAAAAATAATTCGGAATAAAAAAAGTTCTTGACAAATGGATAAATTATGATATAATAGTTAAGCCGCATATTGTGGGTTCAAGGGGTTATTGCGCCCCAAATGAAGAAAGCCTCGGCTTCACCTACTAAATAGCGAGACTAATATTAAGGCAGGTGCCAAAAGGAAATGTACGCAATTATTGTAACCGGCGGAAAGCAGTAT
>JAZORV010000397.1:0-4055 GCA_045656785.1 Acutalibacteraceae bacterium
ATGCAAGGCACCCGCTTTTAGGAGAATCGGCAGTTCCGATTTCTTTAAGCCTTGGTATTGATTTTGATACTCTTATTATAACCGGACCTAATACGGGCGGAAAAACGGTTTCACTAAAAACCATTGGCCTTTTGAGCTTGATGGCAATGAGCGGACTAATGCTTCCGGTTGACGACGGCTCTAAAATTAACATATTTGATCAGGTTTATGCTGATATCGGCGATGAGCAGAGCATTGAGCAATCTCTTTCAACCTTCTCTTCTCATATGAAAAATATCGTTAATATTCTTTCAAACGCTAAAGAGAATACTTTAGTTTTGCTCGATGAGCTTGGAGCCGGAACTGATCCTATTGAAGGTGCCGCCCTTGCAAAGGCTATTATTATGGAAATGAGAAGACTCGGTGCGAATGTTGTTACGACAACGCACTATGCCGAGCTTAAATCCTTTGCTCTCGATACGCATGGTGTAGAAAATGCTTGTTGCGAGTTCGATGTTTCAACTCTTAAACCAACGTATCGCTTGCTTATCGGAGTTCCGGGAAGATCAAATGCATTTGCCATTTCTCAAAAGCTCGGAATTTCCGAGGAGATTATTGCTAACGCAAATGAAATGATAAGCGATGAAAATAAAAGGTTTGAAAACGTTGTGTCTTCTCTTGAAGAGGCGAGGCAAACCGCAGAAGCCGAAAGGGAAGAGGCCAGAAGAATCCGCGAAGAAATGGAAAGGCTCAAAAGATCTCATCAGGATAAATATGAGGACTTGAAATCTGAGCGAAAAAAGATGCTTGAATCTGCAAGAAAACAGGCGGAATCCATTCTTGAAGCGGCAAGAAGTGAATCTAATCTTCTTCTTAATCAGCTCGAGGATATGAAGAAAAAAATGGATTCGGAAAATGCGCGAGAAACTGTCCAAAAAGCGCGAGAAACTGCAAAAAATTCGATAAATAAACTTGAAAAGAATTCAGATTACGTTGATAAATATAAGGAGAATTATAAGCTACCGAGAGATTTGCTTCTCGGAGACTCCGTTCTTCTTATGGATATCGATAAAAAAGCAACAGTAACTCGCCTTCCCGAAAAGGACGGAACGCTCGAGGTAATGGCAGGAATAATTAAAATGCGGACCAATATAAATAACGTTAAGCTAATTGAAGGCGACGTTAAGGTTGGTGGCAAAAGACAGCCATCTCAGCGAAAGGTCAGCGGAATCAAATCGAGGGCCGAAAGAGTGGTTCAAACCGAGCTGGACCTTAGAGGAATGGCGAGCGACGAGGCGATTCTTGAGCTTGATAGATTTATCGATGAAGCCATTTTGAGCGGAATTGAAACTATTAGAATCATCCACGGAAAGGGAACAGGAGTGCTAAAAAATGCTGTTAATCAACATTTGAAAAAGCATAAAAGCATAAGAACTCATAGGCTCGGTGTTTTTGGTGAAGGCGAGCATGGAGTAACGATAGCTGAATTAAAATAATTTTTAAGCGGCGCCGTTTGGTGCCGCTTTTTTGCGCATACTAAACCTTGAAGGATAGGTGAAGTGTGTGGAAACTAAGAAAAAGGCCGCTTTAATTATTGATTTTGTTTTTGTAGTATTTTTTGCTGTCGTTTTTTATATAATTTTTAAATATTGTATAATTTATCTTTTGCCTTTTACCGTAAGCTTTTTGTTTGTTTATTTCCTGCAGAAGCCAATGATAGTCTTATCGGAGAAGACAAGAATACCTAAAGGCATCTTAACAGTTTTCTCGCTAATTTTTGTTATAGTGCTTTTTTTATTAATTTGCTATTTCGTTTTATCGAAAGTTTCGGATTACGTTATAGAATTGTTTTCAGGTGAAAATAGTTATTATTTCAGTAAAAGCGGCGCAATTTCAAGTTTAAATTCAATCTTGAGCTTTATTCCTCAGAGAATAAAAGAAAGCCTGAACGTTTCTTCCGAAAGAATAATAGAAAATACAACCGAATTTTTATTTGAAGTTGGGGAATCTTTCGTTAAAAGTATAATTAAAAAGCTACCGAATATTGTATTGAGTATTATAATTTCTCTGGTTTCTGCCTGCTTTCTGGCATTCGATTATGATAATATTATTAATTTTATAAAAAGGCAGCTTTCTAAAAAATCAATAGAAGTTGCAAGAAGCATAAAAAGAATAGTAAATTTCAGTATTTATTGCTTATTTAAAGGTTATTTTATAATTATGATTATAACCTTTGCTGAAATTCTTTTAGGTCTATTTATTCTCGGAATTAATAATCCATTTGTTTTGGCGATTATTATAGCAACTATTGATATTCTTCCTGTATTTGGCGCAGGAACCGTATTGCTTCCTTGGACAGTTTTTGAATTTGTTTCAAAAAATTATTCAATCGGATTCGGTTTGTTGCTATTATACGTAACAATAACTACGGCGAGATATTTTATTGAGCCTAAGATTATAGGCAAAAAGTTTGGGATGAATCCTTTGATATCCCTCGCTTCGTTATTCATTGGGCTTAAATTGTTTGGATTTATTGGTATGATTTCTTTCCCGATTTTAGTGTCTATAGTAGTTATTTTACAAAAAAATAGTTTAATTAAGCTTTGGAAATAAATTATTCTACCAACTTTTTTATATTGAATAAAATGGTATTGTTAGGAGTGATAATACCATGGAAAACATTATAAATACGGGAACTATAACCTATGCTTTAAGAGGTAGAGATCTTTTAAGAAACAAGGGATATAAAGCTTATATGAAAAGAATTATTGGCAAGAATGCTATTGGTTGTGGTTACGCGATTATAACCGACTGTCCTGAAAATGAAATTATTCGTTTTTTTGAAAACGAAGGGATAAAATATGTTTCGATAGTAAGTGCTGATGAAAAATGATATATCTCGATAATGCCGCAACAACATTTCCGAAACCTAAAAGTGTGTTATTTTCAGTTGAAGAATGCTTAAAATGTTATTCAGCCAACCCCGGAAGAGGTGGTCATAATCTTGCTGTTAAAGCATCAGAACGGGTTTTTAATTGCAGAAGTAAATGTGCTGAATTTTTTGGAGCCAAAAGTGTTGAAAATGTGATTTTCACTTCAAGCTGCACAGCTTCGATAAATACAGTGCTAAAGGGAGTTTTGAATCCTGGAGACCACGTTATTTGTTCTTCGTTGGAACATAATGCTGTTTTGAGACCACTTGAAGGGTTAAAAAGCAAAGGAATAAATTATGATATAGCACGGGTTTTTCCTTATGATGATATTGCAACAACTAATTCATTTGAGGCGCTTATAAGGTCTGAAACTAAGCTCATAATCTGCACTCATGCATCGAATGTTTTTGGGTTTGTTATGCCGATTGAAAAACTATCAGCTCTTTGCAAAAGTTACGATCTTCTTTTTGCTGTTGATGCAGCTCAAAGCGCTGGAATTTTGCCTTTAGATTGCGAAAAAATGGGGATTGATTTTTTATCAATAGCGCCACACAAAGGGCTGTATGCCCCAATGGGAACGGGGCTCTTAATTGCTAATAAAGATATTGAAAAATGCCTCATCGAAGGAGGGACAGGGTCTTATTCTGCTTTATCTGAACAACCGCAAATTTTCCCTGATAAGTTCGAAAGCGGAACTCTTAATCTAAGCGGAATAGTCGGTATTGAAGCAGGAATTGATTTTATAAAGAGAAAAGGACTTGATAGAATTTATTCTGCTGAATTGAAATTAATCAGAAAATGTTATTCTCATCTTAGTAGAAATAAACATATTGTTTTATATTCTGAGATGCCGCAAAAGGGAAGTTCTGTACCTGTATTGTCATTTAACGTTAAGGGTTCTCATTCAGAAACAATCGGCGAAAAGCTAAATACTCTTGGCATAGCGACGAGAGCAGGTCTTCATTGTGCTCCTTTGGCCCATAAAACTATTGGAACTCTTTCGAACGGCACGATTAGAATTTCACCATCAGCTTTTTCCAGTGATTTTGAAATAGATTATTTTATAAATAAAATAAAATTCTTAAAAAATTAATAAAAAGCTATTGATTATATTTCAAAATATGTTAAAATAAAATTGAAAGA
>JAZORV010000398.1:0-6909 GCA_045656785.1 Acutalibacteraceae bacterium
AAAACAAGGAACAGAAATGTGAGATCCATACTGCCGTTTTTAACAAACAAGCCGCTTCCGAACTTTCTTGTTTTCTTATCAGCATTCACGTTTGAATTCATAAACTGTTCCTCCGTTCAAATTTTTATCCGAATATCGCCAACAGCATTGCTGCAAAAGAACCTAATGCTGTTATTATCGAAAAAAGGAAAACTACCTTTTCTTCGCTATATCCCTTCATCTCGAAATGATGATGAATAGGCGCCATTTTAAATAGACGCTTTTTGGTTTTCTTATAATATGCCACTTGAAGCATTACTGAAAATGCTTCGATTATATAAGGGATTCCTGCAAATATAAGCAAGATTGGTCTACCAATAGAAAAGCTTAGTGCTACTACGATTCCGCCTAAGAACATTGAACCGGTATCCCCCATAAACACTTTAGCGGGATGAGCATTCCAAACCAGGAACCCGAGACAAGCTCCCGCTGAGGCAAGAGCAAAAACGTTGGTAGAAAAGTAACTCCAATAAGCAGATATCAGCATAAACACACAACAAACAATCATTGTCACGGTTGATGCGAGACCGTCAAGGCCATCGGTTAAATTAACTGCATTTGTGAAACCATATACAAAAAGCACTGCTATCGGCCAGAAGATAAGGCCAATGCCTTCGGTTATAGGAAGCCAACCCAAGAAAGGAACCCAAGTTGTTTCCATTCCGCAAAGATAAAGAGATGCAAGATATCCACAGCTAACTAAAAATTGCAAGATTGTTTTCTGCTTAGCAGTAAGACCGAGGTTGCGTTTTTTAACAACCTTTATATAGTCATCTATGAATCCGATAAGGCCCATTCCAACCGCCAATGCAATTCCCGAAATAAGGAAAGCTAACTCCTGAGGCTTATCAAAGACAGTCGAGCCTTCCGAAAAAGCCGAAATAGTGAGCGAAATTATAGTTGAAAAAATCGCGCCAATCGCTATCATTATTCCGCCCATTGTCGGCGTACCATTTTTATTTTTATGCCAAGCAGGGCCTTCGTCTCTTATTGTTTGGCCGAACTTGAGTTTATGCAAAAAAGGAATCGCTATAAATCCCAAAACCGCCGTTATGGCAAAAGCCAACAAAGCAGATATCACAGATGTTAAAACGTTCATTTTATTTCCTCCAATACATCTCTTATAACTTCGCGTTCATCGAGATGGATAGTACCGGTATTTAAAATTTGATAGGTTTCGTGTCCTTTACCGGCTAATATTATTATATCATCTTTTTTCGCATGTTCAATAGCATATTTTATTGCTTCTTTTCTATTTTCGATAACTACGTATGGGGTTTTATATTCTTTTACCCCAACTAATATATCTTTAATGATTTGGGAGGGATTTTCAGTTCTTGGATTATCCGAGGTTACGATAACGAAATCCGAAAGTCTCGAAGCAATTCCTCCCATGATAGGTCTTTTAGTTTTATCTCTATCTCCGCCACATCCAAACAAGGTTACAATTCTTCCATGCGGAACATTTAAGAAGGTATTGATTATATTTTCAAGGCCGTCAGGAGTGTGAGCATAGTCAATAATAATATGAAAATCCTTATCTGTTTTTACTACCTCTGCCCTACCTTTAACACCTTCGAATTTCATAAGAGCTTCCGCTATTGACATAATAGGAACACCGAGACTTATTGCACAGGAAACAGCGCAAAGCGCATTATAAACGGTAAATCTTCCGCCTGTCGATAGCTTGATTCTGCCAATAAGACCGAAGCCAACAAATTCAAATTCAACGCCATCTGCTTTATATGTGATACCTTTCGCGCTATAGGTTGCATCATCGCTTTCAGCAGAGTAACTAACAACCTCGCAATTATTACCCTCGACCATTCTCTTTCCTGCTTGATCATCATAATTTATGATCGCGGTTTTGCACATTGAAAAGAGCTTCTTTTTGGCAAGCAGATAATTTTCTATAGTTTTATGATAATCGAGATGATCTCTCGTAAGGTTAGTAAACATTGCTACATCAAAGCAAACTCCACATATTCTCTTTTGCTCAAGAGCATGAGAAGAAACTTCCATTATCACATATTTACAACCTTCATCGCGCATTTTTGCGAAAAGCTCACAAAGCTCGTAAGCTCCCGGTGTAGTATTTTTTGACTCGAGAACGGTATCGCCTATCAAATGTTGAATTGTACCAATAAGTCCACATTTTGCTCCTTCATGCTCGAGAATTGCTTTAAGCATATAGGTTGTTGAGGTTTTCCCGTTAGTTCCTGTAATTCCTATAAGCTTCATATCTTTAAGAGGCTCACCGAACCATTTAAGGCACATTGAGAAAAACAATTCTTTCGTATCTTCAACGATAAGACAATTATTTACACTTAAATCTTTCTCAGATACAATTAGCGAAGCTCCGTTTTTTTTCGCAGATTCCGCAAAATCATGTCCATCAACCACTGCGCCATTTATACAAACAAAAACATACCCCGGTTTCACCTTTCTCGAATCCGATGTTATACCCAAAACCTCAAAATCCTCATATCCGCATATATTTGAAGGCAAAATTTGTGATAACTTCATATTTTTCTCCTTTTATCCTTGGAAATCAACCGCGGAATTATCTCTGAAATAAACTTTAATCGTTGTGCCAAGGGGCACTTTTTTCTTTGGTTCCTTGCTTTGGCTATACGCCAAAACTCCGCTATTTGTAAGGCTTGAGCCTTCAAATGAAATATTTATACCTAAATTAACCGCTGATTCATTTGCTTGAGAAACTGTCATACCCGTAAAATCAGGCACCTCAACCTTTGTCGGCTTTTCTCCGTCTGTATAAAGCACCACAACGCCGCCATCATATATTTTTGAGCCCGATTTTGGCATTTGAGAAGTAACAATATTTCCCGTTCCGATAACTTTCACATTAAAGCCGCTTTGCTGCAACGTGGCAGTAGCTCCTAAAACCTCAGCACCTACAACGTTATCAACCGCTTTTGACATATTGGCAAGCTGCTCTTCCGTATAATGTGGCTCGTAGCCCAAATATGGTAAAACTTCAGATAAAATTCTACCACCTGACGGAGCGCATATTGTTCCGCCATAATAGCTTTCTCCATTAGGTTCATCTAGCAGAAAGAGAATTGCTATCTCAGGGTCATCTGCAGGAGCAACACCGAGAAACGACGAAACGTAAAGTCCATCTGTATCTTCGAGGATATTTTCAGCAACCTTTTGAGAAGTACCTGTTTTTCCGCCTACCTTATATCCTGCAACGTACGCGTTTTTTCCGCCTCCGATTTCAACAACATCAAATAACATATCAGCTATTGTTTTTGAGGTTTGTTTTGATATAACCTGTCTTTTCTGAGTTGTTTCGGTTTTCTCAACCGTCTTTCCTTCTTCATCGATTATTTCGCCAACAACGTGAGGCTTAACGAGGTATCCTCCGTTAACAGAAGCCGAAACCGCACTTAACAGCTGAACAGGAGTTATTTTGAAGGTCTGACCAAAAGAAGAGGAAGCAAGCTCAACCACTCCCATATTCTCTTCTGAATGATAAACAGATCCCGCTTCTCCGGGAAGATCAATTCCCGTTTTTTCGGTCAAACCAAACGCTCTGAAATATTTTGAGAAGGTTTTAATCCCTAAGGATTGACCAAGACTGATATAAACGGGGTTACAAGAATTCTGCATCGTTTCGCTGAGCGTCTGCATTCCGTGTCCCTCAAGCTTATGACAATTATAAGTTCTATTTGCAACGGTTATCTCACCCGAGCAATTATAGGAATGATTAAGGTCAGTTATATTTTCTTCCAAAGCCGCCGCACAGGTAATTATTTTGAAAACAGAACCCGGTTCATAAGCATCCGAAACAGCTTTATTTCTCCACATTTTGTTTTGAAACTCAGCAGTTTTTTCTTTCTTTTCCGTTTCATTCAACCCTTTAAGCTGTTCTTTGTATTCCTTCGGAAGCTCGAAGGGTTTGTTTGGGTTAAAATCGCCGGAAACAGCCATACCGAGCACAGCGCCCGTTTTAACGTTCATTATAACGCAAGTTCCCCTATCGGCAACCTTATTCTCTATAACTGCTTCATCAAGATATTTTTCCGCAATTTCCTGAATATAGCTATCGATTGTGAGCACCAAAGAGTTCCCTTGCTTTGGCTCCTCAACGTATTCATAGCTAAATTTCATATCAGCTCCTTGCGCATTTTTTGAAGCAACAACTCTGCCCGGAGTACCCGTTAATTCGGTATCATAATAATTTTCAACACCGAAAAGTCCTTGATTATCGTCGCCGACAAATCCTATAACAGTTGAGGCTAAACTATCCTTCGGATAATATCTCTTGCTCGATTCATCAAGACCCAAAACATCTCCGTATCCATTATTTGAAATAAACTTTCTAACCTTATTTGCTTCTTTTTCCTCGATATTTCTTGCGATTATCTCATAGCTTGATTTTTTATTAAGTCTATCGGATATCTTATCTTGAGCAATATCCAATATTTTCGAAAGCTTCGCAGATATTTTAATTTTCGCAGTTTCTATTTTTTCTGAATCATTATCAAACGCGGTTTTGAAATCGTTTGGAGTTACATAAAGATTCCAAACCGAGGCACTTGTCGCGAGGAGCTGCATATTACTATCATAAATATCGCCTCTGAGAGCAGTTGTTTCGGTATCATAAAGCTGCTGCTCGGCGGCTTTTTCTTTATAAAAATTACCGTCGATAAGCATAATCTTAGTAAGGCGATAGCCGGTTATGCAAAACATACCAATAGTCATAATAAGAACTATGGAGATCATTCTCTTCCACATTTGCTTAGTAGGCTTTTTCGACATATTTTTGCTCCTTTCAAAAAATGCTCGAAAACGAGAGCCATAAAATGACTCTCGTAAAACTTAATAAATTTATATTCGTAAGAATTTTCTATAGACCCTATCCAACATCGGCAGTTTCCACCTGCGGCTCTTCGTTATAATTAAAAATATAATGAATCTGCGTTTTATCAGGCTTCTGCATTCCAAGCTCCTCTGCCTGCTTTTCAAGATTTCCTATCGAAGTTTTTTTCTCAAGCTCAACGCTAAGCCTTGTCTCCTCGCTTTTGAGCTGATTTCCAACTGTTTCAGCGGCACTAAGCTCGCTTCCTATCATAGATATTTCGGCACGAAGGAAAATATTCGTGAAAAACGTTATAACAATGAATGCGGTTAAACCCCAAGTGAAAACCTTGGAACGGATAGATGCTTTTTGCTTGGTTTCGCTTTTGTTCTGTTTTTTAGGCATTGCGATAACTTTTTCTTTTTTAGCTTCATTTTTTTCAACCTGTGGCTTTTGCTTGGGCATAAACATATCATAATCATGAGCTAAATTATCGCTATAATACTTAAGATTATCCAATTTCCGCATTCCTTTCTAATTTTCTTATTCCACGAAGCTTTGCGCTTCTGCTTCTTTGATTTTCTTCTAATTCCTTTTCACCCGCAATAATAGGCTTTCTGTTAACGAGTTCTCCTTTTGGTTTTCTGCCACAAACACATATAGGAAAATCAGGCGGGCAAACACAACCTTTGCAAAACTCTGAAAAAGTTTGCTTGGTTATTCTATCTTCCAACGAATGGAAGGTTATAACTGCCAAAACTCCTCCCGGCTTCAATAAATCAAAAGCCGTATTTAATGCTTCAGGCAATAAATCAAGTTCTTCATTAACTGCAATTCTTAATGCTTGAAAGCATTTTCTTGCAGGATGACCATCTCTTTTGAATTTTGCAGGTATGCTCTGCGATATGATTTCTACAAGCTGTTTAGTAGTTAAAATCTTTTCTTTTTTTCTATATTCAACTATATTTAATGCTATTTTATAAGCAAATTTTTCTTCACCAAAATCTCTGAATATCTTTGTGAGCTCATCGACAGAAAGACAGTTAACCAAATCGGCGGCCGTTTTACCCTCTTGGCTCATTCTCATATCAAGAGGCGCATCATCATGGTAAGAAAAGCCTCTTGAACGGTTATCAAGCTGCCAGGATGAAACACCTAAATCGAGAAGAATGCCATCAACAGCTTCTATTCCCCTCTGATTCATAACATCTTTCATATACCTGAAATTAGTTTTGATAACTTCAGCGTTAAGCCCTGCTAATCGTTCCGTTGCAACCTTTATTGCATCAGGATCTTGATCGAGTGCATATAGCTTGCCATTGGTAAGTTTTTTTACAATTTCGGAAGAATGACCTGCGCCACCGGCAGTTCCATCGACATAGATACCATCAGCTTCAACTGCAAGCATTTCGATAGTTTCGTTTAGCAAAACTGATTTATGCGAAAACTCCATCTCGACGCTCCTTTAAATTCCAAGCTCCTCCATAAGATTGAAAGCACATTCTGCAGTGCAAAGCTTTGATTCTTCTTCCCAATTTTCTGGGCTCCATATTTCAGCCCTTCTTGACATTCCAACAACCATTGCCGCGGCATCCAAACCTGCGTATCCTCTAAGAGCAGCAGGAAGAAGTATTCTTCCCTGGCCATCACATTCAACCTCTGCAGCTCCGCTATAAATAAATCTCTGAAGCTTTATGGATGTTGCCATCGGCATGCTTTGAATTTTATCATCAAGCGCCTGCCAAGCCTCCATGGAAAAGACAAACAAACAAGGTTTTCCATCAAGCCCCTTGCAGACCATCAGCTTTTCGCCTAATTCTTCTCTGAACTTTGAGGGAATAAACATTCTTCCCTTTTTATCAATATTATGTTGAAACTCTCCGGAAACCACGTTTATTCACCTCCAAATTCAACACTTTTAAACACTTTGATGCACATTTATGGGATTTTGCACCACTAATATGCGTATATTATAACCTATAATATTATAAAAATCAATACCTATTTAAAAAATTTTTTAAAAAAGTTGATTTTTTCAATAA
>JAZORV010000399.1:0-4422 GCA_045656785.1 Acutalibacteraceae bacterium
TTATCGAAGAATGCTACCTTATGGCCGAGGGCAGGAATAACTGTTCCTGCATTTACTACAACCTCAGGGCAGCAGCTATAAACTGTTTTGCCTTCGAGACCGGGCTCGGTTGCGGTTGCAGGCTTATTATCCTCGGAAGCAACGATGTCGCCTTCGTGGTTATTAGCATCAAGACCGATATTCTCAGCAACCTTTATCGGAACGTTACAACAGCTCCACGCGGTGCCTTGGGTCTTTCCTTCTGTCTTACAGGTTGCAGTAACAGCAGCAGAGGTTTCTACCTCTTCGCCTGTATGATTCTTTGAATCAACGGGGATCTCGGCGCCTTCTTTAGAAACGGCTCCGCAAAGAGAATAAACCAATCCATCTTCTTTACCGATAGAAGTACAGGTTGCAGCATAGCCTTTTCCGTCGCTGATTTCAACGCAACCTTCTGCATGGTTATCTTTATTGATTTCGGTTTCGGTTGCTACCTTTATAGGAGCATTACAGCAGCTCCACTTTGTGCTTTCAGTCATACCTTTTGCGATACAGGTTGCCAAAACGGGAGGAACATCGGTGATCTCCATGCCTGTATGAGCATCAGAGTTAACCTCTCCGAAAGAGAAGGTTTCGGTTGTTGAAGCAACTCCGCAAGAGCAGGACTTATAATATGTAGCGGCGGCGGTGCAAGTAGCCTCTGTTGCGAGATATTTCTCTTCTGCTACTTCCTTATCAAAAGCGCAAACGTGAACTTGCTTTGTTTTAACTTCGATTTCAACGTAATCGCTGACAATCTGCGGGATTCCGCTATAAGCGGTGCCTGCGGGAACGATTGCGGAATAAACGCCGTTATTTTCGGTAGCTTCGATTCCGCCAACAGTAACCGATTCTACAGCATAGCCCTCATCGGGAGTAACCTTGAAGGAAATGGTTTCGCCTGTTTTTGCGGCGCCATAGAAGCCTTCAGTGTTCATTTTGCCGATGAGCCAATTAGAAATATCAGCAATCATAACGTTGCCTTCATAATCCTGAGAATCATCAGCGGCAGCTTTTCCGTTAAAGGTGGCATGCAAATAGCTGTTATCTGTTAATTCAACTGCTGCGTTCTCGGCAGAAACCTTAACGTTATTAACCTTTTCTATGGCAATTTTCTTAACGTACATGGTTGCGCCTTTGGGGAGGACATAGTTGAACATATTTCCGCAAAGAACGCTGGTTGCATTGTTTGCGGAGCCTCTCCAGTTTGCGGCGCCGGAGTTGAAATAAACGGTGTATTCTTTATAATCCGTGTTGGAGCGCATGGCCCTACCTGCGCTATCATACTCAAGAAGGAGCGAATGAGCGCCTAATCCAAAGTGGATTGTTCCGGCTTTTTCTTCAACTAACTTTGCGACGAGGGTATATTTATAAGTGGTCCAGGGCTCGTATTGAACGCTAAGTGCGTTTTTGCCATCTAAGCTAAGCTCTGTAATGAGAGAGCCTCCCGTTAACGCTGTTTCCGCAGGGTTAGTAAGAGCCATTGCATCTTCTTCTGCATCGTAGACGTATGAGTATGTATCAAAACTCGGCCAGCGGGATTTCATCGTAACGTTCTCGTTAGCATCGATATCGAGGATAGCATTGGTTTCATATTTTGCAGTCAAAACTTCGCCCGCATAGCTTTCGATAGCATAAGAGCGATCCTCTGAAAGAAGGGTTGCTCCGTTATACCAGCCTAAGAAGGAGTATCCGGGGTCGGTGGATTCGCTTGCGGTGAAGGTATAAGCGCTGCCGTTATTAAGGCGGTCAGCGGCTTTGCCTTCAGCATCGGTTACAGCAACGGTTGCTCCGGGAGCTTCGCCGACAACTGTTGTTAATTTGCTTGTGGAAACGCTTTCGATAAGAGCAGCATCGGTGGCTGTCATAAAGGAATTGCCATAGGCGCCGAGCTCATAAACCGAGACGAAGCCGGCGCTATTCTCTGAAGCATTATAGAGGCGAATGCCTAAATATCTGCCGACAGGCTTTTGGCTGGCTGTAAACTCCCAGACCTGGCCTTCAGCGTGCTTGGGAGAATAGCTGTTGAGTTTATAAGTTTCGCCTGAAGCACCAGCAGTATAATCGAACAATACTATGCGGTTTTCGTCGTTATAAAGGGTTGCCTTATCATTCGAAACGAAAACGCCGTAAGAGACGATAGCGGTTTTGGGGTTATAGTGTCCGAACATATAGAAATCGGTAAGCTCGGTAACTCCGCCGAGGTTGACCGTTATATCCATATCATAGCCGCCCGCATTGATTCTGTCCATTCCGTAAAGCAGAGTTCCCGTGGTGTTTGCGTCATAGCCTGTTTCTGTCAAGGTGCCTGTGTTGAAAATGGCGGAATTTGAGGGGTTGAGCCCGTTCTGATACATTGAGAAATCAGTTGCAGGGCTTAAATTTGTTGTTGCTTTTTTGCCGTTATAGAAGTCTATCTCGGCGGTCTTGCCATAGAACTTGTTATCCTCCTTAACATAGTTAGAAGAGAGATAATCGTTATTAAGCCCATACAGTTCGAGGGTTGTTCCCTTATATTTAACTTTTGTATTGAGAAGGTCGATCTTGTCTACAAAGGACATTCCCGTTGTGGTGTTGGTTTCTTTTTGGAAATCAACGAAGGAAAGCTCGCTTTCTCCATAAACGTCGAGACCATAGAAGGCGAATTGAGCATCCTTGTTGTTGGGAGCATAGTGAGACATATCGTAAGCTCTTATTCCAACGTATCGTCCATAAGGCTTTTCGCCTGCAAAATCATAAACCTGAGTTTCGGAACGACGAAGGCCCGAGCCGGGGTTGTTGAAAGCATAAGCATTGCCCGTTCCCGCGGTTCCCGAATAATCATAGAAAGCAACGAGGTTTTCGTCATTATAAAGCTCTGCCTTCGAATTTGCAACGAAGATTCCATAAGTAACGAAAGAAAGGGTAAGATTCGGATGGCTTGCAAGATAGATGGAATCAATGTGCGTCGGACCCTTGAGAATAACGGTCATATCAATGTCGTAATAACCTGCTTCAACTCTCTCTTTTCCGTAAAGGATGCCCTCTGTTGAGTTTTCGTGGGTATTATACCACCATCTCTCATAAGAGGTTCCGTCGACGCCGTCAACCCAGTTGGTCGATCCCCATGAGGTTCCGTTGGTTGAGCCTTCATATATGGGAGGTTTGGTGGCGGTGGGGTCCTTGTCGGTCAAATCGGCCGCGTATGCTGCGGAAAGGCTGGCGCTGACGGGGGTGTCGTAGGCGGTGTCCTTGCCTTTATAAGGCGCAACGATATAGCCTGCAACTGCCGTCTCTCTGGAACCATATTTTTCGCTTAAATAAGCGTTTGTGATTCCGTTGAGCTCGAGTTCGGTTCCCTCGTAGTTGGAATAAGCGATAAGATTCGCTTTCTTATCCGCGAAGGGAATCGTGGTTTGCGAGCTAACCTCCTGCGATTCATCTACAAAGATAATATTTTTGTAGTTGTTGGCGGTGTCAACGGTTAAAGCCGAGGCAGGGATAACCGAGAAAACGCCGATCGCCATCGCAAGGGACAGAACGATTGCTAAAATTTTCTTGAGGTTTCGCATTTTTTATAAACATCTCCTTAACTATCTGCTTTCGCAGACAAAATTTCACTATATATTATATTGTACATTTTTTGAAAAATCAAGTCCTGTTAAATCGGAAATTTGGTCAAATAATCAAAAACCGAAAAAAGCGTTATTTTTTCTCGTTTGCTGTCCGTCATAATCGATATTGTAGAAAACGGTTATAACCGTTTTGGCAGAATAAATTCTGCCTCTGACAAGCTGATGCTTGTCAGCTACATTCGATTGCAATAGTTTTGTTGTTTGCGTGATACGCAAACGTGTATTGTGCATAGCACAATACGAAACACGTAGTGTTTCAACAAACACTATTATAGGCAACAAAATCCGAAAAAAACGACATCACCTCAAAAAGTCACTCGCTTAGGCAGATTCGGATTATTCGTGTTTGCTTATGGATAAAATTTTAAAAATGCAAAATTTCAAGACATTGCTTTATCCAAAATTTAGATTTTTGTTCATCGAGCTTTGGGGTTTGATCGGAAAAACGTTAAAATGCCACCATTCTTTTTGGGCATTATGTTAAAAAGGAGGGGTTGAGAATTGTGCAATCTGCCGAAAAAATAAAAAAGTACAAAATTTTCTTTTGTAAGATAGTTGCGTGTGTTATAATTATTGTGTATCAAAATACAATTTTTCTAAGGAGGAAAATTTTATGCAAAAGAAACTTTTAGCACTTCTTTTGAGCATTAGCCTCGTGGCTTCTCTCTTCGCTTGTATCCCGATGAGCGCAGCTGCGGCAACACCCGATGCAACTACCCTTGCTTGGGCAGGCAATGCCGACAAGTCTGTTGACGTTACCCTTTGGGGCGGCAACGAAACCTATACTTTA
>JAZORV010000400.1:0-2017 GCA_045656785.1 Acutalibacteraceae bacterium
TGCCTTCTATGAAACGTTTTTCCTATATTATACCCCTCCAGAAAATCATATTTTCTGCATAAATTTTCTGTTATTTTCAACATTTCGTTATAATCATAATAAACATCATCAACCATATGAAACACCTCTAAAAAATACTATGAAAGAAGCGATAATTAAATGAATTTAGAAGAAAAAAGAATCAGCTCCGAATATAAATTTAAGGGAAAAATAATTAATCTTCGATTAGATGATGCCCTTTTGCCGAACGGAGAAACTGCTAAAAGAGAAATAGTTGAGCATAATGGAGGCGTTTGCGTTGTTCCATTAACCGATGATAACGAGATTTTGACTGTCAGCCAATTCAGATACCCTTATATGGAGATCATAAAAGAAATCCCTGCAGGTAAGAGGGATGGCAACGAAGAACCTATTGCCTGCGGAATCAGAGAACTCAAAGAGGAAACGGGCTGCACCGCTGAAAAATTTATATTCTTAGGTGAGCTTTATCCAACCCCCGGTTATTGCGGCGAAATAATCTATATGTTTGCGGCAAAGGGCTTAAGCTATGGCGAAACCAATCCCGATGATGATGAATTTTTGGTTATAGAAAAGACTCCGATTGAAGATTTAATTGCCGATATAATGGATGGAAAAATTAAGGATGCAAAAACGCAAACCGCAATATTAAAGGTGAAACGCTTAATAGATTTAGGAAAACTATAAAAAATAGCCCGAGCTTTAAAAGCTCGGGCTTAGATTTTTGAAATTATTTCTTGAAGATATCCATAACGTCGAGATAATCGCCATCGTCCTCTTCTGCTTCAGCAGTTTTAGAAAGAATATCCTTAAGATCATTTGCAATAGCGGAAGAACCATTGCTATCACCAAGGCCGGTTGCAATAACGGTTACGCGCATTTCATCTTCCATGTTTTCGTCAAGTTGAACACCCCAAATGATAGTTGCATCGGGATGAACGGTCTTTGCGATAAGAGTAGAAGCCTGATCAATTTCATCGAGGCCGATATCATTAGAAGCAGTGATGCTGATGATAACGCCTGTTGCATTGTCGATTTTGGTTTCGATAAGGGGGCTGTTGATAGCAGCCAAAGCAGCCTGCTCTGCCTTCTCTCTGCCGGAAGCGTGACCAACGCCCATATGAGCATAGCCTGCATCGGACATAACGGTTGTAACGTCGGCAAAGTCAAGATTGATCATAGCAGTTGCATTAATGAGCTCGGAAACGCTCTGAACACCCTGACGGAGAACATCATCAGCAACTTCGAATGCATTAGCAAGAGTAATCTTCTGCTCAGATACAAACTTCAATCTCTCATTAGGAATAACGATAAGGCTATCAACATGCTGACGGAGAGCCTCTATGCCCTGCTCAGCCTGCTTCATTCTCTTTGAGCCTTCGAAAGCGAAAGGCTTGGTTACGATACCAACAGTAAGGATACCCATTTCTTTAGCGATCTGAGCAACAACAGGAGCAGCACCTGTTCCTGTTCCGCCACCCATACCGGCAGTGATGAATACCATATCTGTTCCTCTGAGAGCAGTGGAAATTTCTTCTCTTGACTCTTCAGCAGATTCCTGACCCTTTGAAGGATTAGCACCTGCGCCAAAGCCCTTAGTTTTCTTTTCGCCAATCTGAAGACGGCTTGTTGCCTTAGAACTTAAAAGAGCAGCTTTATCGGTATTGATAGCGATATATTCAACACCTCTAACACCGGCGGTAACCATTCTATTAACAGCGTTTCCGCCGCCTCCGCCGACACCTATAACTTTAATTTGAACAATATCTTCTGTTTCTTGAGCGATCTCAAACGGCATTTTTTATCATCCTTTCAATATGTAAAACTAAATTACGCATAAACACAATTAAATAATAACATAAAGGCAAAGAAAATGCAAGAGCAATTTTAAAAAAGATACATATTTTTTAATTATCCGGATTAAATATCCAATCTTCACCGCTTATAATAAATTTTCCGCCGGTTTTGGAGTCAATTTTCTTGTGTTCGTTTATTGTTT
>JAZORV010000401.1:0-6076 GCA_045656785.1 Acutalibacteraceae bacterium
GGATTGACGAGTATTTTAACAAAGAAAACGCGTAAATCTGCTCTTTAAAATCAGGTTCGGATTATCCGCGTTTGCTTATGCCTCGAAAATCTCGAGCGAGCGCTCTAAAATTCCGTTCATAAAAGCTATCGCCACTCCGAAATTAACCATCGGAACGCCCTCAAGAACTGATGCCGAAAGGCGGTTTTGCATCTCTCTTTCTGAAAGCATACAACCGCCGCAATGGATTACGAGCTTATATTCCTGGAGGTTTTCGGGAAATTCTCCGCCCGAAGTGAAGCTGAATTGGGGCTCGGCGCCCGTGAATTTTTTGATAAGATTCGGAATTTTAACGCTCCCGATATCTCCGCATTGCCTTTTATGGGTGCAGCCCTCGGCAATCAGCACCTTATCCCCTGTTTTTAATTTTTTTATTGCCTCCGCGCCCTTCGAGAGAGCTTCAAGCTCTCCCTTATATCTTGCGAAAATAATCGAGAATGAGGTTAAGGGCAATTCTCTCGGAACGATTTTTTCAACCTCTTTAAAAGCTTGCGAATCGGTTATAACCATTTTGGGCGCTTTTTTGAGGTTATCCAAAACCCCCGAAAGCTCCGAGGGCTGGCAAACCAACGCCGAAGCGCCCGAATCGATAATATCTCTGATCGTTGCTTGCTGGGGAAGAATCAGCCTTCCTTTAGGCGCCGCTTCATCAATGGGGGTTACGAGAATAACGATATCCCCCTTTTCGATTTTATCCGAAACAAGCTTTTTATCGTTTTCCTTGGGCGCAAGGGCGGCGATTCTGTTCTTTAATTCCTCGATGCCCTCCCCCGTTTTAGCGCTAACGTAGACTGTATTTTCATCTCCCTTTTCGGAGACTTCATCCGCCTTGTTAAAAACGATCAGATAAGGAATGTTCATCTCCCGAACGCTCTTTAAAAGCTCGGCTTCAAGCTCGGATTCCTCTTTGCCCGCCTCTCTTACAATAACCGCAATATCGGTTGATTTAAGCATTTCGCGAGTCTTTTTAACGCGCATTTCTCCGAGCTCGCCCACGTCGTCAATACCGGGGGTATCAACTATCAAAACTGCGCCAAGAGGCAGCAGCTCCATCGCTTTTTTAACAGGGTCGGTCGTGGTTCCCTTAACATCCGAAACAAGGGACACGGATTGGTTTGTAACCCTATTAACAAGGCTCGATTTTCCAACGTTCCGAAGCCCGAAAAAGCCTATTTTGATTCTTTCTCCCGAGGGAGTGCTGTTTAAGGAAGCCATATTTTCCTCCTATCGTTTATAAAGTTATGAAAAATAATAATTGTTTTTAAAAGAGAATTTTTGAATTTTGCAAGGCGAAAACGGAGTATTTCAACGAAGCAAAAACGAAAATTAACCCTTCTGTTTTATTTTAAGGAGAAAATTTTTGAAATTTGCAAGGCGAAAACGGAGTTAATCCTATTTGGATTAACGAGTATTTCAACGAAGCAAAAACGAAAATTTGCCCTTAAAACCTAAAATCTCTTCTGTTAGAGTTCTTTATATCCTCTATATTTTGCTCTGCGATTCCCCTTACTTTATCGTTAGGAATCTTCAAAAGCTCGCGTTTTACAACCTCAAAGCCGACCTTTTTGGTTTCTTCGGAGGCATAGTCGATCAAAAACTCGGTCAAGGTCATAAGAGCGTTGGGATGGCAGCAATTTATAATCTGACCCGATTTGCAAAGGCTCATAAAGCGGTCTCCCGTTCTTCCCTCGCGATAGCAAGCGGTACAGAAGGATGGGATATGACCCTTTTCCATGAGCCAACGAACAACCTCATCGAGGGTTCTCTGGTCGGATACGTCGAATTGCTCGGTTTCATGAGGCCTTAATTTCTCGGTGTATCCGCCAACGCTCGTTCTTGAAGCTCCGCTGACCTGCGAAACGCCAAGGCGAAGCAGCTTGGAGCGAACCTCCTCGGATTCTCTCGTTGAAACAATGATGCCTGTATAAGGAACTGCCAAGCGAATGCAGGCGGTTATCTTCTGGAAAATTTCATCCGAAATAGAGTTATCGAAAACGTTGGGGTCGATATCCGAAGCCTTTTTGATTCGAGGAACGCTGATGGTATGGGGGCCTACGCCATGAACCGCCTCTAAATGTTCCGCGTGCATTAAAAGGCCTGCAAATTCATATTTATAAAGCTCAAGGCCGAACAGAACGCCAAGACCAACGTCGTCGATTCCGCCCTCCATCGCTCTGTCCATAGCCTCGGTATGATAATCGTAATCATGCTTGGGTCCCGTTGGATGGAGCTTTAAATAACTTTCCTTATGATAGGTTTCCTGGAAAAGAATATATGTTCCGATTCCGGCATCGCGGAGTTTTCTGTAATTTTCAACCGTTGTTGCCGCGATATTAACGTTAACTCGGCGAATAGCTCCGTTTTTATGATGAACGCTGTAAATCGTGTTGATACATTCGAGGATATATTCAATGGGGTTGTTTTTCGGGTCCTCTCCCGCTTCGATAGCAAGGCGCTTATGGCCCATATCCTGAAGCGCAATAACCTCGCGCTTAACCTCTTCCTGAGTCAGCTTCTTTCTCGGAATCTCCTTATTTTTAAGATGATAAGGGCAATAAACACAACCGTTCACGCAATAATTGGAAAGATAAAGCGGGGCGAAAATAACGATTCTGTTGCCATAAAATGCGAGCTTGATTTCCTCTGCGATTTTATAGATTTTTTCTATCGTTTCGGGGTCCTCGCAGGCGAGCAAAACGGATGCCTCGCGATGGGTGAGCCCTGCACAACTGAAGCCCGTTTTCGTGGGCTTTGGTCTCGCCTTTTCCAAAATTTCATCTATAAGCTCGAAATTGTTTTTATTTTCCTCGGCGTATTTTAAGGTTTCTCTTATTTCGGCATCCGATATAAATTCTTCCGCCTTTAAGGATTTTGGATTATAGTTGCTCATAATTTTTCTCCTTTTTTATATCACCGCGCTCGATGGCAATTTCTGAACCTATCGCGCGCATTTTTTCCTTTAAAAGCTCTAATTCCTCTGCACTTTCGGCGCCTGAGGATAATTTATTATTATAAAGCTCATATTTTTTTCGGTTTTCCTCGGGGCTTAAATTCGGCATTATAACGTTTGCGCCCGAGAGGATTCCCCTTTCTCTGCCATCCGCTTCGGCGGTGCCGAGCGCGGTAGTGGCAGGAAGCAAAATATTCGGCTTTATTATTCTAACGATGGATAAAAGATAACAAGTAAGCTCTGCGGAGCCTTGGGGGAAATCTTTGAACGGGGTGTTTTTATGGGGAATAAAGGGTCCTATTCCGCACATTTCGGGCGAAAACTCCTCGATGAATTTCAAATCCTCAGCTATATTCTCAAGGGTTTGGTAAGGCGATCCTACCATAAATCCGCAGCCCGTTTGAAAGCCTATCTCCTTTAAAATTTTAAGGCATTCCATTCGGTTTTTAAAAGAAAGGGCTGAGGGATGAAGCTTTTTATAATGCTCCTCGTTTGCCGTTTCATGGCGCAAAAGGTATCTATCGGCTCCCGCCGCTTTAAGCCTTTGGTAGCTCTCCTTCGAGCGCTCGCCCAAAGAAAGGGTTACGGCGCAATCGCTAAACTCCGCCTTGATATTCTTAATGATTTTTTCCAGAACCTCATCGGTATAAAAGGGGTCCTCTCCGCCTTGCAAAACGAAGGTACGAAAGCCGATGGAATACCCCTTGCGGCAAAGCTCTAAAATCTTTTCGGGCTCGAGCCTATATCTATCGCAAGAGGAATTGCTTTTTCTGATTCCGCAATAAAGGCAATCATTTTTGCAGATGTTGCTTATCTCGATAAGCCCTCTTATAAAAACCTTTTTGCCATAGATTCTTTCCTTTTCTTCCCTCGCCTTTTGGGCTAAAAACTCGGCAAGCTCGGGAGAAAAGCTCTCTAAAAGCTCGAGGTATTCAGCGGTTTTGAGGCTTCTATTTTCTATTAATTTTTTGGCAATTTCTTTCATTCAAATCAAACCTTTGAAAGGGAGGTTTTCGAGCTTACTCCCTCTAAATTTCCAATCTGCCCCGAAAGAGCTGAAATCACGTCCTGCGGGGCATCAAGCACAACGCTTATTATATGGATATTCTTCTCTTTATAAGGAAGACCCATTCTTCCGATAATATATTCGCCATAGTTATGAAGAATGGAATTAAGCTTATCCACCATCTCCCATTTTTCAATTATAATGCTGATAGCTGCAACTCTGGTTTCCATATTTCTCTCCTTATTTTTTATACAAAAATGCCGCACCTTTATATATAAAAAGGGTGCGGCACTGCTTAATTTATCTTGAATTTTTAGCCGCCCCTTCTTGTCAGATTGCTCTTTCCTTCAGGTGCTAACTTTATTATACACTATTTTTCCTCGTTTTTCAACTGTGTTTTTTAAAAAACTCCCTTAAAAGATTTTCATATTTTTCGGTTTCGATAAGCCAGCTGATTCCATGCTCAGCTCCTGCAACCGTGAAAAGCTCCTTTTCGGCGCGGCAGGTAGCATAGTTTCTGAGGGTCATCTCGCATGGAACGAAGGTATCGCGGGTTCCGTGAATAAACATCGTGGGAAGGGATGATGCCTGCATTGCGTTTAGGGTATTAGCCTCTTTCAAATCAAAATCAGCAAAAATTCTGCAGAAGAAATTAATAAGGTCAACATAGAATGGAGGCAGAACGCTTATCATATTCTTCGCGGTATTTTTAACGATATAATAGCCCGAGGTATAGCCCGAATCAGCGGTTACCGCGAAAACGTTTTCGGGAAGCTCGAGGCCCGACGCCATAAGAACTGTTGAAGCCCCCATCGAAATTCCGCCGATAGAAATTCTCATATCCTTTCCATAGCGCTTTATAACCTCGTTTATCCAATCTCGGCAATCGAATTTTTCCTTTGCGCCATAGGTTATATATCTTCCCTCGCTTTTGCCATGCGCCCTTTGATGAGGGGTTAAAACGTTGAAGCCGAGAGAAAGATAAAAAGGAACCGAAAGGCAGAAATCATTTTCCGCGCTTGATCTATAGCCATGCATCAGAATTTTAACCTTTCGGCTACCCTCACATTTATAATACCTCGCATAAAGCTTCAGCCCATCCGAGGAGGGCATATAGATTTCCTCAAAATCGAAGGTATCGAGATCTGCCCGAGCCTTTTTGAGAACGTCCTTAAAAGGATAGAGATTATGCTCCTCGGGGATGTTGGATGGATCGTAAGACGTGTGTTTTCCTCTGATGGCGCAAATTCTGAACCCAACGTAAACCGCAAGAATAAAGAGGGCAAAAAGCGCCGCAAAGGCTAAAATTATCAGATATTTCATTCTTAAAATCTTCCTTTTTCTTTAAAATATCGAAGCATTTCATTGAAATCCGAAAAGGAAAGATCGCATTCCTTGTTCTCTCCCTCATCACCATCGGGAATCCATACTGCGCGCACGCCAACCTTTCGGGCGGTTTTAAGCGCATAGCGAGCGTCATCTATCAAAACAACGTTCTTTTTCCTTTTAAAAAGCTTCATCGCTGCAACGCGGAAAATGGGGGTGTGGAATTTTCCGCCCTTAACCTTTTCGGCGGTTAGTATAAATTTAAAATAGCGGTCAATTCCCTGTGCCCTCAAAGCAATTTTTGCAAGCCTTTCAGAGGTAGCGGTGCAGACCGCCATTTTGATACCATTTTCCTCAAAATATTCCAGCGCCTCTTTTACGCCCGCCTTAATTTCGCAAGCATTGGAATAAAATTCCTCCAAAAGGGGATAACAGTCCTTTTTATAGCTGATAGAGGAATTATGTGTAGCGTTTATAACCTTCAAAGCTTTTTTGGTTGAAAGCTTTTCGATTTTTTCCTTTTCTTCATCGGATAAAATTATTCTTTCGCGAGTTCTGTTAAAATAATAATCCAAAACCTCATATTTAAGATTCCGCCAAAACGGCATGGAATCAATAAGAGTTCCATCCATATCGAATAAAAGTGCTTGTTTCAAAATCATCCACCTTAAAACTATTTTTTGTAGCAAAACAAGGCTTTGTGCTTGCTCTGTTTCTGAAAACGAAGCAACCATAAAGCCTACTTAATCCTGTTA
>JAZORV010000402.1:0-1091 GCA_045656785.1 Acutalibacteraceae bacterium
CGGATGACGAGAACCTTCGCTATTGCCAGTTGAATGCATTTGATAAAGCGATGCTGAAGCTTTTAAAATCTGGTGATGCTTTAAATGAGAAGGCGGAAAATCTCTGGCAGCATGAAGACGATAAAATTTTAATTTTCTCCAAAGGGGAAAAGCTTTTTATTTTCAATTTCCATCCATCCAAATCCTTTGATGGCTATTTTATACCCGCAAAATTCAGCGGAAAATATAAGGTTGTATTAACAACTGATGACTCGGATTTTGGCGGCTTTTCGAGGGTCGATAAACAAAATGTTTATGAAACCTTCAAAACGCCTATCGATTGGATTGGCTTTAAATGCTATCTGCCTGCGCGAACTGCTATCGTTTTAGAGAGGATTAATGATGATTAGGAATTACATATTTGATTTCGGCAACGTTTTGGCTCGTTTTTATCCCGAGGAGCTTACAAGAGCCTCGGTAAAGAAAGAAGAAAATGTTAAGCTGATAGCTGAGGTCGTTTTCGATAGGCTTTATTGGGATAGGCTTGATGACGGAACTATTAGCGATGAAGAGGTGAAAGCGGGCATCAAATCCCGCTTGCCGGAGGACCTTAGAGAGGAAGCAATAAATGCTTATGAAGGCTGGATAGATAATCTCGTTCCGATAAACGGAATGAGAGAGCTCATTGCCGATATTAAAAAAAGGGGCGCAAAGCTCTATCTGCTTTCAAATATCAGCATCGGATTTGCCGAAAATTATCATAAAACCGAATGGATAAGGGAACTTTTTTCTTTGTTTGACGGCTTGGTTTTCTCGGGGCCTATCGGTATAGTTAAGCCACAGCCCGAAATTTTTGAGCATCTTTTAAATAAGTATTCTTTAAATCGTGAGGAATGTATCTTTATTGATGATAGCGAAAAGAATATGATTGGCGCCGAAAAGGTTGGGATAAAAACTTATCTTTTCGATGGAGACGTTGAAAAACTTAAAAAGATGATAAATAACGCTTGATTCTTCGGAATCGGGCATTATTTTTTTGTTTTGCTATTGATTTATTGTTTTTGTGGTGATATATTTGTTTTGTAATCGAAACGAAGAAGGTAGACAGCAAT
>JAZORV010000403.1:0-7980 GCA_045656785.1 Acutalibacteraceae bacterium
AAATTATGCTCATTATTAGGTCGAAGAATTTTAAAGATGCGGATTTTTGGGTTTGCAAGGCAAAAACGCAGTCAATCCTTTGTGGATTGACGAGTATTTTAACAAAGAAAACGCGTAAATCTGCTCTTTAAAATCAGGTTCGGATTATCCGCGTTTGCTTAAGGAGAAAATATTATGAAAATTGCAATTATCGGCGCAGGAATGATGGGCTCGGCGCTCGCCTTTCCCGCAAGAGAAAACGGAAACGAAGTAAGCCTTATCGGAACGCATCTCGACAGAAGCATAATCGATGAAACGAGAAAAACCAACCGCCACCCGAAGTTCACAAAGGATTTTCCCGAAGGCATCAAGGCTTATCATATTGAGGAGCTCGAAGAGGGCTTAAAGGGTGCTGATTTTATTATATGCGGCGTCAGCTCCTTCGGTGTTGAATGGTTCCGCGATGAGATTCTCCACCGCCTTCCCGAAATCCCCGTAATCTCGGTTACAAAGGGGCTTATGAACACCCCCGACGGAAGGCTTTTGACCTATCTCGACTTATGGCAGGAGAAGCTCGATTCTCTCGGCAAAAAAATTAAGCTCAACGCCATCGGCGGGCCTTGCACCAGCTATGAATTGGTGGCGCATGACCAAACAGAGGTTACCTTCTGCGGTTCTGATTTGGAAACGCTTCGAATGATAAAATCCGCCATGAAAACCGACTATTATCATATCAGCCTTTCAAAGGATATCGTTGGAGTTGAGAGCGCGGTTGCCCTTAAAAACGGATACGCTTTGGGAATCGCCCTCACAATCGGGCTTAATCAAAAGGAATTTGGGCTCGATTCGGAGCTTCATTTCAATTCTCAGGCGGCAGTTTTCGGGCAGGCGACAAGGGAAATGGCAAAGCTTTTAAAACTTCAGGGCGCGCCCGACCTTAACAACCTCGTTCTCGGCGCGGGCGATCTTTACGTTACGGTTTACGGCGGAAGAACCCGCCTTGTCGGAATATTGCTTGGCAGAGGGCTGACTATTGCCGAAGCTAAAGAGGAGCTGAAGGGCGTAACCCTCGAATCCCTCGTTGTAGCGGAAAGGGTTGCTAAGGCGGTTAAGGTTCGCGCGAAAAATGGCGAAATAGACCCGAAAGAATTTCCTCTCCTTTTGCATATCGACGAGATAATTTCAGAATCAAAGCCTGTTAATATCCCTTGGGAAAGCTTCACCTTTGAAGGAGAATAATTATGAATTTCTGGAATCAGAGCAAAAACAATATCTTCGTTGCGGCGCATAGAGGCTGGCCCGATAAATACCCTGAGAACACCCTTTTAGGCTTTAAAAAAGCTCTCGAAATAGGGGTTGATCAGCTCGAAACCGACGTCCATCTAACAGCCGACGGCGAGCTTATTTTAATTCACGACAAAACCCTCGACAGAACGACCAACGGCTCGGGCGAGGTTAAAAATTTTACTCTTTCCCAATTAAAGGAGCTCGATGCAGGAAATGGCGAAAAAATCCCTACCCTCAGAGAGTTTATGGAATTGGTTAAATACCACCCGACCATCACCCTCGATATTGAACTCAAGGTATACCCCGAAGCAGGGGAAAAAGAAGCTATCGAATGCCTCGAAAAGACGATTGCGATGATAGAGGAATATAATTTCGGGGATAGAGTGGTTTTAAACACCTGGTCAGGCAGGCTTCACGAAATTATTCTCGAAAAATACGGTGATAAATACCGCCTTCATCTCTATTATCCCATCAGGCATTTGGGGCTCGAGGATATGGGGATCTATAAGAAAGGATATTGCACCTGCATTTTCGGAATCGGGGATGAAATAACGGCAGAAGATGCGATATCCCTCGAAAAGGAAACCGGTATCAGGCTTTGGGCAGGAACCTATGCTAAAAACGAAGCCGAAATAGACAAAGCGATTGCCTTCGGCGCCGAGCTTATCACCTGCAATAACCCCGATGAAGTTCTCGAAATTCTGAGAAACAAAGGGCTTCATAAATAAAATTAAAAAAAGGTGGCTTACTCTTTTTAGAATAAGCCACCTTTTTAAAATTCCGAGCCAAAGCTCTTTTTGGTTATTTAATTTTAATCCTTAAAAGACACAGAACCGTCCCCTGTCTTTTTTTCTGATTTTCTCTCAATCTCCAAAAATATATTGAGAAAGGGTGCCATTTTCTTGCATATCACGAATAGCCCACGACTCCAAAGCGCAATAAGCTTTATAGACATCGTTTTCGCATTTTTCGAAATAAACAACTGTATTTATTGAGCATTGTACTGTTATTATGTTAGTTTTTCCTTTTGCAGCATAGTTTAAATCAAAACTTTTTGAATCAGACAAAACAACATTTTTGTTTTCAATACTAATTTTCCACCACGGCTGCTTTTCCAAAGGTCTCCAAATTGGATCAAAATATTCGGGATCAGAATAGAGCTCTTCATTGCGTTCAACATAACAATCAAATTTATTAGAAATTATTCCTTCCGAAACCATTTTCTTATAGTCCTTTTCAGTATATTCAAGAACTGCATAAAGGCAATAGTTATCATTATAAAACGCCTCTATCTTTGTCGGCGAAAGCAGTTTTTTTGTGCGTTCAAACCGAGCGTTTATCAAATTCATCTTTTCGGCATTTGTGTTAGTTTTAACATTCGAATAAAGCTTTGTCAAAAAATGTTTGTCTGAATTTTGGACTTCTTCCTTCCTCGTTGGAGTTGAAACGCGCGAAACAGAAGGTACAAATTCTGAACTTTGGATTTCGGATGAATTATCTATACCATCTTTTTCATTTTCTATGTTTTTCTTAGTTTTTTCCGGAGTTTCTTTAATAGAGGATATTTGTTCAGACATAACGGTCGCTTCGCTCTTTGATTGAACGGAGCTTGCATTTGATTTGTTTTCACAAGCTGAAACGAAAAAACATAACAATATAGCAACGAAAATTATAAAAATTTTTTTCATAAATAATCACCAAAAATACTTTCTAACAAAATCAGTATATGCTGTCAAGGAAAGAATAGAATGCAAAGAACGACTTCTTTGAGGCTTAGTTAACCGCAGTCTTTTTAACTCTTTGTTTTTGTACAAATACAAAACTCAGTTTACATTTTAATTATACTCCCATATTTTTCCTTTTTCAAGGGAAAAATGTCGGTTTTTTGTAATTTAGGTGTAGAAAAAACGGGTGGGATTTTGTGCAATTTCACTAAACGCAAAAAACCTCCCTTGCGGGCATTCGCAAGAAACAGCGGACCGTTTTTTGTCTTAAGGCAAAATTAAATCGGAACTAATCTCAGCTGTGGAGCGCTTGTGATACGCTCTGCCCTTTGTTTTTTTGGCATTATGCCTAAATTTAACCTCTATAATTTGTGAAGTCTTCCAAAGTGAGAGATAAACTATTGAAAAATGGAGAAATTTGTGATAAAATCATTATGTATAACAATAAAATACGAGACCTATAAAAAAAGGCAGAATTTTGGAGGAAAAAGATGATAAAAAAGAGACCTTCCCATAAAAGAATATTAGCCGTGACTTTGGCGATCTTTATGGTCGTTTCCCTTTTTGCGATAACCCCCGTTTCGGCGGCGCCAAGCTTCAGAATCAACAAGGTGAGCTTCGAGACGGCGGTTGCAAAAAATAATATTATAAAATCGACCCCGAGCGCAACCTTTTACAGCCGCAGCTCAACTTCTTCCGCGTGGACTTCGCAGAAGGTTATAATTACCAACTCTGTTTATACAAATCCTTCTGTCGGTGCAAGCATCGGAACGCCGGGAATGGAAAACAGAAGCTTCGCGGATTATACCGATTCAACCGGAAGAACCATCAAAAAAGTCCATCAGGACGGCTCTTTGCGTTATCTCGATTTAACCTATGATTTAGGATCAGTCTGCTCGATTACTGATATTGCCATCGCAGGCTTTTCTACTGCGAAATACGGGAACGAATCCGCCATCGGCGCATATAAGCTCTTGGCTTACAATCGCAAGGATGACATCGAGCTTGCTTCAAGCCTGGTTTATGATTATGATTGCATCAAAGCGCCCAAGGATAGCGAAGATCCCTATCTTTATCAGACCTATTCCGGCCTGATATATGCAAGATTTATAACTGTTAGAATAACTCGCGCAACAGTTCTCGATGCGATGAGCTATAAAACCGATATCAGCAATACCGTTCCTCAGATTTATTGCGGAATTTTCGGCGAAAGAACGATTGATATAAACGTTAGAACGGGAACATGGACAACCGACGAACAGGTTTTTGGTTCCATCGGCGCATCCATTGTTGCAGGGACTGCAAAGGTTTATTCCAATCATCTTAATAAAGCAACGGGCAAATTTGAAAGAAATATTGCCGCTTCTAGCGGTGCAGTTGGGAATCTTATAAACTCATCCATCCAAAATCAAAGCTTACAGGCAATGCTATCCTCTCCCGATCTCAAGTTTGCCGAGCCCGAAGAGGTTTGCTATAACTGCGGAACGAGGTATGAAGCGGGGTCGGTTGATTCTGTATGCCCCAACAAGGAATGTGGAGTTAACCGAAAGGTTGCGAAATATTATACCGACGGCTCGGAGCATTTCGTTGATCTCGAATATGATTTGCTTCAGATAAAGAACATTGAGGATATCGTTATTTCTCATCATAAGGATAAAATCCTTCAAACTAAGGCTTATGCGATATTCGCCTCAAATTCTATTGATGATCTCTACCTTGCCGAGAGCATAGTATATGAGAGAACTAATGATTTGGGAACAACAAAAGACCAGATAATCCATTTTAACAAGGATTTTTCTGCGCGCTATGTTGCAATGAGGGTATATAATGCCCTCGGTGGAACTCCCGAGGAGCTTGCCCAGCATCAAACAACCGCTATTTATACAAACTGTTATATCCGCTTGCTCGAATTTAACGTTTTCGGAAACGAACCTTATACGCTTTCTCCCACCTCGCAAAACATTAAATCCTACACCTCCTATTTGAAAGAAAAAAATAGCCTTATCGAGGGCAAAAACCCCTCAAGCTCCTTTGTTTATTATAACGGCAACAAGGAAACCATGACCGAAACCATGTATAAAACCGATGAAAACGGTGACATCATTAAGGACGAAAACGATAAGAACACAAACGTTTCCTCTCAGTACCCCAATTTTGCCGCCCTTACAAACGACGAGGTTTTGATGGATGATGAAATTCGCTCGAGCAATCTTTATTTCATTGATAATGACGGAAAAATCATAGATGACGAAACCAAGCTCTATGCTCAGTTCAATTATAAGCTCGATGCAAAAGTGGCGGTATCTTCTGTTGACCTTTACGGGCATAGCAACGTTAACCTCTCTCCGAGCCATATAAGAATATCGGTTGCAAATAGCGAGGACGCCCTCTTCACCGAAGATGCAGTTTTCTCAACCGGAGACGTCTATCTCGCTTCAAATGGTTCTTCCGTTAAGCTCAAGGGCAAATTTGAAGGAGAATACGTTGGAGTCAGAATAATCTGCGGTTGTGCAACGAAAATAAACCTCAGCAGAGGCAATGCTTATCTGAGAATCAGAGAAATTGCGGTCTATGGAAGTTATTCCGAGCCTGCAGCCTTGCCGAAGGTTTACAGCAAAGTGAATTACGGAAGCGGAACCAAGACCGCCGCTATAAACGATGCGCTTGCTTTTTCAGGTACTCTCGATGAAAACGGAAACGCCTGTGCAGGAACCTCAGCGCAGCTCAACGCCCCTGTTTCAATAAGACACAACGGAGAGCTTTATGCCTTCTATTCCTGGACTGATGCCGATGGCAACGAGCTCGGAACAAACCGCCTATGCGACTATAAGCTCAAGGATATTTCCGAAAACATTTATGCGAACTACAAGAAGATAACCGATAAGTTTGTTAAGTTTAAGTTCCTCGATAAAGCAGGAAACACCATCTATGAAACCGACGTTCTTTATGGCAACTATTTATCGAGAAGCCAATATGAAGCAGCAAACAAGGCGATTCCCTCTCTTCCGGGCTATGAAACAAAAAAAGCAAAGGTCAGCTTCGGCTCAAGAACTGCGATTATGCCCGTTTGGAGCGAGGATATCTATAATTGCCCCGCAGAAAAAGAAATCAGCTTCACCCCCGTTTATATCCCCGAAGCCAAAACCTATTCGGTTTCCTTCGGCGACGACACAAAGAATTACACCTTTGACAGCAAGGTTACCTTCTCAAATTCCTCAAGCGTTTATTGGCTTGTTAATAACGTTGTTTTCGCTAAAGGAACAAGCCTTACTTTCTACGTTACTGGCGATACGGTTATAACAACCGCCACCTCCGCAACTCTTCCCAATATTGCCCTTTTCTCAGAGGGCTACTTGAAAAATGGGGATATGACCGCTTTTGCAAGAATCGTAAGCGTTCCCACTCTTTCAAGCATTCAGGAAGTCGGAATAATTTTTGCAGGAGGAGATTATCTCTCCGATTCGGATTATACAAACGGAAGCTATTCGAAAATGACGGTGAACGCCCAAGGCTTTATCACCGCCAAAGCCGAAAAATATTCCCAAAATAACGGCTTCTCCATAACCCTCAAAGGCGTTGGCAGAAAGAGAACGAGAATAGCGAGAGCCTATATGACCTATAAGCCGATTATCGGCTCTGCTAAAACCGTTTACAGCAACGTTATAGTTATAGAAAGCTAAAAATTTCTACATAAAAAAGAGCTTTTGCAGTTCCCTTTTTGGGGGCGCAAAAGCTCTTTTATTTTTAAATCTTTTTTATAAAAGGTTGATTTTATGCTCCTCGCAGAGCTTTACAACCTCTTCAGGCCAAATTGAGGACTGAACCTCTCCGATATGCATTTTCTCAAGAAGCAAAATGCAAAGCCTCGACTGACCGATTCCGCCGCCAATGGTAAGGGGCAGATCGCCCTCCAAAATCCCCTTATGATAGGGGAATTTCTCTCTATCCATGCAGTCCTCGGTTTCGAGCTGGTGGCGGAGAGTTTTGGCGTCAACGCGAATTCCCATTGAGGAAATTTCGAGCTGCTCTTCGAGGATAGGATTCCAGAAAAGCAAGTCGCCATTTAAAGACCAATCATCATAATCGGGGGCGCGACCGTCGTGCTTTTGTCCGCTTTTTAAGCGGTTGCCGATGCCGATAAGGAAAACAACGCCCTTTTCCTTGGTTATAAGAAATTCCCTTTGCTTAGGAGTTTTATCGGGATACATATCCTCAAGCTCTTGAGTTGTTATAAAGAAAACCTCATCCTTTATATCGTATTTAAGGGAGGGATATTGCTCTTTAACAGCCGATTTCGCTTTAGCCACAGCCGATACTATTTTACGAACAGTATCTTTTAAATATTCAACCGTTCTTTCCTTCTCGGTTATAACCTTTTCCCAATCCCATTGGTCAACGTAGATAGAATGGATATTATCAACGTCGTCATCACGGCGGATGGCGCTCATATCAGTATAAAGGCCTTCGCCCGACTCGAAGCCATAGCGATAAAGCGCCATTCTCTTCCATTTTGCGAGCGACTGAACAACCTCCGCCTCAACACCCGTTTCGCGGATGGAAAAATGCACTTTCCTCTCGAAGCCATTGAGGTCATCATTGATTCCGCTTGCCTTTGTAACGAAAAGGGGAGCCGAAATGCGTTCCAAATTAAGGGCGGTTTTAAGCTCACGCTGAAATGTATCCTTAACGAATTTTATAGCTTTTTGTGTTTCTCTCAAAGAGAGGGTTGAGGAATAGCCCTCAATCATTTTAAAATCGTCCATAAAAATCCTACCTAATAAAAATTACACCTAAATTACATTTGTTATAATGATTGTAGTTTGTCGAAACGCTAAAACGCGCTTCGACAAGCCTCTTTTTAAGTGGCTTATGCAAAATTAAATTTTAATATTTAATTTTGCACAACACTCATTGCAATCGAATGTAGCTGACAAGCATAAGCTTGTCAGAGGCAGAATTTATTCTGCCAAAACGGTTATAACCGTTTTCT
>JAZORV010000404.1:0-1083 GCA_045656785.1 Acutalibacteraceae bacterium
GGAATGGTTCATATTTCCGAGGTTGCCCAAACCTATGTCAGCGAAATCAGTGATTTTGTAAAGGTTGGCGATAGCGTTAAGGCAAAGGTCTTAACCGTTTCCGAGGATGGAAAAATCAGCCTTTCTATGAAGAAGGCGGAAGCTCCCGTAAAGCGCGAGAGAAAGCCTGAGAAAAAGGAAGCAAAGCCCGATATGTCCTATGTTTGGACCAAGAAAAGCGAGCCTACAAGCTTCGAAGAAATGATGAGCAAATTTAAGGCTACCAGCGATGAAAAATTCTCCGACTTAAAGAGAAAGAATTTTGAAACCCGCCGTCCCCGTCGCGGAGCAGGCGATTAAAACCAAAAAAATATCTAAAAACGGGAACAATAGCGGCGCTTTGCTCCCGCTTTTTTATTTAAAAGGAATTGAAAGCATTGATAAGAGAAATTGATTCGAAATTAATAACCGATGCGGTAGCCGAGCTTTCTATTGCGGCGAATAAGCTTTTGCCCGAATCCTTATCTCAAAGAATTGAGAATGCGGCAAAATGCGAAAGCTGCGAGCTTGCGCGCGATATCCTTTGTGACCTTAAAAGAAACGAAGAAGCGGCAAAAAAGCTCGACATCCCTATTTGCCAGGATACGGGGATGGCAGTCGTGTTTGCCGAAATCGGAATGGACCTTCATATTGTTGGCGATAGCTTTGAGGATGCCGTTAATAAAGGGGTTAAGAAAGGTTATACCGAGGGTTATCTCAGAAAATCGGTTGTTAAAGATCCACTGGATAGAGTGAACACCGAGGATAATACCCCCGCAATTATTCATACAAGGCTTGTTTCCGGTGATAAAATTAAATTAACCGTTGCTCCAAAGGGCTTCGGAAGCGAGAATATGAGCAGAATTTATATGCTCACTCCTGCCGCAACCGAAGAAACAATAGTCCAAAAGGTTTTGGAAGCGGTTAGCATCGCAGGAGGAAACCCTTGTCCGCCTATCGTTGTTGGAGTTGGAATCGGCGGAGACTTCGAATATTGCGCCCTCCTTTCCAAAAAAGCGCTTTTAAGGGAGATAGGGGAGCATAACCCCGATCCATTTTATGAAA
>JAZORV010000405.1:0-15879 GCA_045656785.1 Acutalibacteraceae bacterium
ATAAGGGGAATGCAGGCGATATTCTTATTCATCGACCGGGCGAGGTTGTTTATCATGGGCCTATCTCACCCGATTTGAGTTTTACCAACGATTGGATATTTATAAGCGGTGATGATTTCGGCGCGCTTCTCGAAAAATATCCTCTTCCTTCGGGGGCGAGGCTAAACCTCGGGCGGCAAAACATAATCCATTCGGCAATAAAGCGGATTCAGGAGGAGCAAGCCCTTAAATACAACGGATACGAAGCCAAAATCGACTGCATTTTAACCGAAATGCTCATCGACCTCTCCCGCCTTTTCAGAAAGAGCGCCCTGCAAACCCCCGAAGCGAGAATTGAATCGGCGAGGGATGCTATTATGCGCTCCTTGGAAAAAAACTGGGAGCTTACTGAAATGGCAAACTTATGCGGATATTCTCCAAGCCGATTTTCTGCGCTTTATTCGAAGCGTTTTGGTTGCTCCCCAAAAGCAGACCTGCTCGACGCCCGATTAGAAAATGCAAAACAGATGCTTTTATATAGCGGTCTTTCCGTTTCGGCGGTTGCAGATGCCAACGGCTTTCAATCGATTTATTACTTCTCAAAATATTTCAAAAGACGAACAGGATTAGCTCCATCAAAATTTTCTAAAAAAAGGTTGTATTGACTTTCGTATTTTAATATGTATAATAATAGTGTTTGTCGAAACGCTAAAAAGCGCTTCGACAAACTACAATCATTATAATGGTAACGTTTTATGAACGAGGTAGAAAAAATGAAATGCAATATCTGTGGAAAAGAATATAACGAAGCCTTGGGCTCATGCCCTGAATGCGCCCGATTCAAGGATATCTTCAGCTATTCAAAAAAGGAAGAGCCCGAGGATCTTTTTGCGAGCGAAAAAAAGCCCGAATTTGATTTCGACAGAATAGATTTTCAAAGTTTTTCAAAGCCGATAATTGAGGAATTTTCTCCCGAAGCCAAACCGGAAAATCCCCCGAAAAAGAAAAGCAAGGCTATAAAATGGATTCTCTCTTTTCTGCTGCTTTTGGCGGCGGCTGTGGCGGTTTTCTTTATTTTGTATCTCGGTCCATCCGCTAAAATTGAAAGGCTCTTAACGAGCGGAAAATATGATGCCGCGGTTCGAGTTTTTGAAGAAAGCTACGATAATGAGGGTGGGCTATTAATCAACCACCGCCTGAATTTACAGCTCGATGAGCTTTACGAGAACTACAAAACCGGTGCGCTCGATTTTAATGAAGCGAATGGTAGGCTTGAGGCTATAAAAAAGATGGAGGTTGACTCGCTTAAAAAGAAGGTCGGCTCTACCGATAAAAAGCTCAAAAAGCTTAAGAGCTCCTTTAACGCTTTTAAAAATGCCGAGGATTATTACAGCCGAAATAACTACGAGCTTTCAATAAAGGAATACAGGAAGGTTATAAAAGCCGACCCGAATTATGAAACCGCCTCCAAAAAGAAAGAACAAGCGGAAAATAATTTCAAAAACACCTGCATTATGAGGGCGGAGGAATACGCCTCCAAAAACGACTATGCTTCCGCGATAAAAACCCTTAAGACCGCTTTGAAGCTTCTGAAAGGCGATAAGCTTTTAAAGGAAAGGCTTGAAAAATATGAAAAAAGCCTTGTATCGCGAAGCGAGGATCAGATAATTGCGGCAGCGGAAGGTCTTGCAGAAAAGAAAGACTACGCTTCGGCCATTCTTTCTCTCGAATCCGCTATTTCCACGGGTGAGCTTCAGCACAGAGAAAAAGCCGATAAGCTTCTCAAATATTATCGCGAAGAATATGAAGATGGATTTTTGAAAAAAATAGAAAAGCTTAAGAAACGCAAGGAATATATCGCCGTGGCTGAGCTTATTTTCGAAGCAGAAAGCATTATTCCTCAAAGCAACGAGCTGAAAAATCAAAAAAATGAGCTTTCAGATTTTCTGCCCATTCCCTTTGATGAGCTTTCCCCAACAACCGCTTCAAATTGGCAATTTGGCGGAATCGCCCTCGATTCATTTGGAATCGACAGAAGCCGAGAGCCCAATTATATTCTGCTCTCCTTAGATTCAAAGGCAGAATATTCCCTCGATTCGGCATATAAAACCCTCTCCTTCACCGTTTCCGCATCAAAAGAAATGGACCCCTCCGCCGAAGCCAAGCTTATTATCACAGCCGAAAGAGAGCAAGGCGAAGCCACGCTGAGAGAATGCACCGTCAGCGCGAAAAGAGAAGCTGAGAAGATTTCGGTAGATATAGAAAATGCCGAAACGCTTTTAATCGAGGTTTCGGGCCAAGGCGCCGGCATAATCCTTTCTTCGATAATGCTGGCAAAATAAATCAAATTAAACTGAATATTTTTTAAAGGAATCTTTCGCACGAAAGGTTCCTTTTTTTATTACAGATTTGTAACGGTTGCATTAAATTATGCAACTTTTTTTGTTTTTCGGGGAGGAAATCTGAAGGGCAGAATCAAAAACGCAAAACACCCAAAGGAGGAATTTTCAATGGCTAAAAAGACCCTTTCAGAAAAAGAAGAGCTTTTTTGCTCTTATTTGGGGCTGGGGCTTTCTCCTCGAGAAGCGGCGGCAAAATGCGGATATCATTTTCCCGAAAGATCGGCAATAAAGCTGCTTTCGAAAAAGGAGATAATATCTGCAATCAAAAAGAATGAGCCCAAAGCTCCGACAGCTACGGAAATCATAGCAGGGCTTCGGCGCTTAAGTTTCGGAAGCATTGCCGACGTTATAAGGCTAATAACCGCAGAGGATTTAAGAGCGCTCAACCCCGATGAGCTCGAGCTTTCATCCATATCGGAGCTGAAATTCACAAAAAATGGCGGCATCGAGGTTAAATTTTTCGATAGATTGAAGGCGCTTGAAGCTCTGAGCAGCTTTTCAAAAGAGCAAGACCGCCCCGATATCAGCTTTTTTGAAGCTCTCGATAAAAGCGCCGCCGAGCTTGAGGCGGTGAGACGGGAATGAAATTCAGCACCTTTTCAAAAAAGCAGCTGCAGGTGCTTTCGTGGTGGTGCCCTTCTTCTGAAAACCGCCAAAAGGATGCGATAATTTGCGATGGAGCGGTAAGAAGCGGAAAAACACTTTGTATGTTTTTATCCTTCGTTTTTTGGGCCATCGCCTCCTTTCCCGATGGGCATTTTGCCATTTGCGGAAAAACCGTTACCTCCCTTCGCAGAAACATTATAAAGCCCCTTTGCCCTATTCTTTCGGAGCTTGGAATTGCTTATAAGGAGCTGACAAGCCGCGGACAGATTGAAATCGAATATTCGGGCCGCAAAATAACCCTTTGGACCTTCGGTGGCCGCGATGAATCCTCCTCTGCGCTCATACAGGGAATGACCCTCTCGGGAGTGCTTTTGGATGAGGTTGCCCTCATGCCACGCTCCTTCGTTGAGCAGGCGCTCGCACGTTGCTCGGTTGAAGGCTCCAAATTCTGGTTTAATTGCAATCCGGAAAACCCTTCGCATTGGTTTTATAACGAATGGATAAAAAAGGCGGAGGAAAAGAACGCTTTCTATATCCATTTCACGATGGCTGATAACCCTTCGCTTTCGAAAAAGCTTATCGCACGATATGAAAGGCTTTATACCGGCGCATTTTACGAGCGCTTCGTTAAGGGAAGGTGGGTTGCAAATTTCGGCCTTGTTTATCCTCATTTTGGAAAAGAATGCATAAAAGCTCCGCCCTCAGCCCCTCAAAAATACTATATCTCCTGCGATTACGGAACGGTAAACCCTTCCTCCTTCGGGCTTTGGGGACTTTCTGAGGGCGTATGGTATCGCATTGAGGAATATTATTACGATTCAAAAAGAGAGGGTGCTCAGCTTACCGACGAGGAATATTATAAGGCTCTTGAAGCCCTTTCGGGAGACCGAAAAATCGAAGCTGTTATTTGCGATCCTGCCGCCGCCTCCTTCATAACCCTCATAAGAAAGCGGGGCAAATTCCTCGTTATCCCTGCTAAGAACGACGTTATCGATGGCATCCGCCGAACGAGCGACTGCTTGAAAAACGGCAAAATCAAAATCTGCCCTTCATGCCACGACATCATCCGCGAATTCGGGCTTTATCGTTGGGATGACAGCTCCTCTAAGGATGCCCCGAGAAAGGAAAACGACCACGCTATGGATGATATGCGCTATTTCGTTTCAACCGTTCTTTTCGGAGGCTCGATTTCGAGAATAGCAGGGCATATCGAAAGATGAAAGGAAAGAAACTGATGGAATTTTTCAAAAACAGAAAATACCGCCGAAAAACTGCGACGGTCCAAACCTCTCGCGCAAAGACACTCCCTTTTTTAGGGCTTGACAGCTATTCTCCTCTGGGAGGTGCTGAGGAGGAGATGTACGACGCGCTGAGAGTTTCCATCCCCGTTATCGATGCGGCGATAGATAAGATTCTGCGCCTGGTTGGTGGGGTTGAAATCAAATGTCGCTCAAAAACCGCCCAAAAAGAAATGGATTCCTTCTTAAAATCCGTTCGCGTTGGGGCGGCGGGGATTGGAATTGAAGCCTTTTTGCAGCAATATCTTGACAGGCTCCTCACCTGGGGAACTGCGGTTTGCGAGATTGTTCCCAATATGGACGGAAGCGTCGGAGCGCTATATTGCGCCGACAACCGAGACCTCGAGCTACTTCGGGATGAAAATCCCTTAAAAACCAAAATATGTGTCAGAAGGAATGGAAATTTAGTTCCCGTTCCCCATCCTGAACGAGTTATTCTTACAGCTCTCCGCCCGATGCCGGGAGAAATCAAGGGTAATTCGATTTTAAAAGGTCTTCCCTTTGTAAGCTCCATCCTTTTGAAGGTTTACAACTGCATCGGAACCAACTGGGAGCGAGCAGGAAATCTCCGCTACGCCGTTACCTACAAGCCCTCGGGCGGAATCATAGAAAACGCTCTGGGAAACGACGCTATCGATCAAATTTCGGAAGAATGGTCAAGAGCGATGAATTCGGAAGACGGCGTAAGAGATTTCGTGGCGGTAGGAGACGTCAACGTAAAGGTTATCGGTGGCGAATTTTCCATCCCCGAAACCGATATCCCCGCCCGACAGATGCTCGAGCAGATAGTTGCAAAGCTCGGCATTCCGCCCTTTATGTTAGGCCTTTGCTGGTCTTCAACCGAACGCATGAGCCAACAGCAAGCAGATATCCTCACAAGCGAGCTTGAAAGCTATAGAAAGCTCATCACCCCCGTTATCCTGAAGATCTGCTCTCATCAGCTGAACGCCAAAGGATATTTTGAAACACCCGAGGTTATCTGGAACGACATCAACCTTCAAGACGAGGTTGAGGCCGCGAAGGCTATTCTTTATAAGGCTCAGGCTATGAGCCTCGAAAATCAGGAAAATAAAGAGGAGATTTAATTTATGCAAAAAGGTTTTTTGGGCGAAAGCTGCCCGACAGAGGCTCAATTAGAGCTTATAAATAAATATACAAAGCGCAAGCTTTCCGCCGATGAGGTTTATGCTTTTTCGGTTATTCTTTGCGATAACGATATCGACCGCGATTTTGAACGCTTCACCCCCGAGGCTCTCGAGAGTCTTGCCAAATTATATTTGGGCAAGCCGGGAATTTTCGACCATTCGATGAAGGGGAAGGACCAGGTTGCGAGAACCTTCAACACCGTGGTTGAATACACGAACGAAAAAACCTCCGACGGAAAGCAATACGTCCGCTTAAAGGCGGAAGCCTACATCCCCCGCACCTCATCTAATGAAGATCTCATTTTAGGGCTTGATGCCGGAATTTATAAGGAGGTTAGCGTTGGATGCTCGGTAGGCAACAAGGTCTGCTCCGTTTGCGGGGCGGATCTCAGCCGCGAATACTGTTCTCATAAGGCAGGCGAGCTCTATGGAGAGGATATGAACCTACAGCAATGCCATATCGTTTTATCCGAGCCGCGCGATGCTTATGAATGGTCTTTCGTGGCAGTTCCCGCCCAAAGAAAGGCGGGCGTTATAAAGCGCTTCAATAAAGCAACAAAAGGAGGAAAAGAGATGAATATTCCCGATATTATGAAATCCTTGGGCGAAAGGGAGCTCACCCTCTCTTTGGAGCAAGGAAAAGCTATAAAGCAGGAGCTTGAAAGCCTCAAAGCCCAAGCAAAATCTGCCGAAGATAAGCTCAGGCGAGAATGCACCATCAACGCATTGAAGGCTTTTCCCGCCCTCTCTTCGGAAGAAGCAGACGCTCTCTTTTCGGATATGAATGCAGATAAGCTCCAAAAGTTCAGCAAAGTTTTCGAAAACGTGCTTTGCGGCGCTCCTCAGCTGAGAAGCGAAAAGGATAACAACCGCGAGCGAGATTTCGGCTCATTTAAAATCTAAACTTTTTTAAGAAAGGATGAAATCAATATGATTAGCAACAAAGGATTTATGGAAGGTATCATCACCCTTGAAACCTCAGGCCAGCCTTATGAGGGAGAAGTGGTTACCATGGGCTACAACAACTGCACCGGCGGCGCAGCACCGTCTGATGGCTTTTTAGGAATTATCAGAAAATTAAGAAACGGAATTGCCGCAGTTCAGGTCAAGGGCTATGCGAAGGTTAAGTTCTCGGGAATGCTCCCTATCGGCGTGAACCGCGTCAGCTGCGATGGCGAGGGCGGAATATTGGTCGATCAGCAGGGCAGAGAAGTTATCGTTCTCTCCTTCGATGAGGAAACCTCTATCGCAGAGATCATTATGTAATTTTATTTTAGGAGGAAATTATTATGAATTATCAGAATGTAAAGCTCGAAAAAGGAATGTATGCCGTTCCCGGAAAAAGCTTCAGCCAGGTGCTTTCTTCTCTCGACCCCGATGAAAACTACAAGGGCTCAGGGCTCGAAAATCTTGATGCCTTTGGCAGACAGCTTAAGCGCTTTGATATCAAGGTTAGCGGCGCGGGATCGGATGCAGTTTCCAAGTTTTTCCAGACCTCCGATTCTGCCGCGCTTTTCCCTGAATACGTTTCGCGCGCAGTAAAGCAGGGCATGGAGGAGGCGGATTCTCTAAAGAATATCATAGCCACCACAACCAAAATCAATTCTCTCGATTATCGCTCCATATTCTCCGTTCCAACGGATGACGACAAGGAGCTCAAGGATGTTGCAGAGGGCGCTATCATCCCCGAAACCAACATCAGAACAAGCGAAAACCTCGTTAAGCTAAACAAACGCGGCAGAATGCTTGTGGCTTCCTATGAAGCGCTTAAATATCAGCGCCTCGACCTCTTTACAGTTACCTTGAAGCAGATCGGCGCATATATTGCAAGAAGCCGAATGAAGGATGCTATCGACGTTCTCCAAAACGGAGACGGCAACGATAATGCCGCAGGCGTTATTACCGCCGCAGGAGATAACCTCAGCTATGCCGACTTTATCTCCCTTTATAACGGCCTTTATCCTTACGAGCTCAACACCATAATCGCCTCTCCCAAGGGAATGGAGGATATGCTGAGAATTTCCGAGTTCTCCAATCCCCTTTCGGGCTTCAATTTCCAGGGAACGGGCAAGGTTGGAACTCCTCTCGGAGCGCAGTTTGTAAGAACCTCGGCAGTCGCCGACGGAACCTTTATAGGAATCGACAAAAACTGTGCGCTTGAAATGGTTGTGGCAGACGATATCTCTATCGATTACGATAAGCTTATCGACCGTCAGCTTGAGCGCGCCGCCATCACCTCTACCGCAGGCTTTGCCAAAATCTTCAAGGATGCCGCAAAGGTTCTCAAGGCTTAATTTTTAATTCAGGGTCGCTTCATTAAGGGTTTCGCGCCCTTAATGGGCTACCCATTTTTAATAAAAAGGGAGGAAAAATATGAGAACTGCAAAGAATTATAACAACGCTATCGATTGGTTCCGATTTCTCTCGGGCGAGGAGGACGTTGAATTAGCCCTGCGACATTGTATGCCGGCGGTTGAATCGATTCAGGCAAAGACCCTTACAAGCCGATTCAGAGTTGATGCCATTCCTCAGCTATATTACGCCGCCGCAACTCTTGCTTTTTATCACTATATTTTAAGCAAAACCGAAGCCGAGCCCTCCTCCATCGATGCAGGTGACCTCACCATCAGATTAGAAAATAAAAAGATTTTGGAAAATGCCAAAGAGCTGCTCGAAAGCGCCTTCGCCGCAGCCAAGCCTTTTATGAAAAGCGGTTCGGTTTTTAAAAGCGTTGGGGGGCAAGGCTGATGGATTATCCAAAAATCGTGAAAGCGATGCTCGAAAAATTCGGACAGAGCGTTAAAATAGAAAAGCAGGATGGAACTGAATTTTCCTGCTGTGCTGTTATGATGCCGCTTCTTTATAAAAACAAGCTCTACGTTGAGCTTCAGCCCTCAACCGTGGGCAAAATCGATGAAGGCTGTTATCGTTTTTTAGGCCCCGAGGACGCTGTTTTCGAGCCCGATGATATTGTTTCCTTCGAGGGCAAAAGCTACGTTACTCAACGCTTCGAGCGCATCTATTTTTGCGGCAAGCCTTTTTATACCTGGGCAATCCTTCGCCCCTGCATTTCCAAGGAGGCGACGATATGAACTGCATAGAAGACGTAACAAAAGCCGTGTTTTCGAAGCTCTCGTCAGGCTGCTCGGGGGTTACCTTCGTTCGCTCCTTTCCGAAGGTTGCAACTGAATTTCCCGTTAAAGAGCCAACTGTTTCTCTCGGCATAAAAAAAGCGGAAATTCCCCTTTCCGAAGGCGTTTATCTCGGAAAAATAAGCGAAGACACAAAATGCTACGGAGCCTTTGCAACCATTACTTATAGCCTCACGATATGCGTTCCGAAGGCTCTCGCAGGGCAGGAATGCTATAAAACCTTTGATAAAATTGCAAACGCTCTGCTCGGCAAAACAGCCTTTTTTTCAACCGCTGTTCGCTGCGGTGATATTTATTACGACCGCAATATGGGAGCCCTCGTTTTGCCCGCAGAGATTGATATAAAAGCGGAGCTTATGTCTTAAAAAGGAGAACTGTTTATGGATTTCAGCAAGCATACGGATAAATTCAGCGCATCGGTAAACGGAGTTCAGTTTGGCGCGATTATTGATTATAGCATCTCTTATCTTGAAAAGAGCTATACCGCCGAGGAGCTTTTGGAAAATCCGCCGAAAATGCATTATCTTATAAAGATCAAAAGAAGGCTCGATGCGAGTGGGCTTTGGCAAACGGTTAAATTCTATGATTCCGAAAAGTTCAAGGTCAGCCTCTCGCGCGATGGTACGAAAACTATCTTTTCTAATAGCGAGCTTATTTCATTGGAAGAATCCCTCGGCACCGACCGCCTCATTTATCAAACAATGGTTTTCTCTTCCTATACCAGAACCGAGGAAGAATAATATAAAAGGGAAGGCTTTTATGAAGTCTTCCCTTCTCTTTGATATATGCATAAATCATTTTCGCAAACCAATATCCTTCACCTCCAAAAAAATCTATGAAAATTATAACATATTCCTTCTATTTACGCAAGTGCGTACACGCGAGCGCGTTTATTTGCATAAAATAATCATGAGGTGATGATTTATGAGCGTAAAGGACGCTGTTGCAAAAAGGTTTCAAGAGCTGCTTAAAGAAAGACATATCAAGGTTAATGAGTTGGCAAATACCTCGGGCGTTACGCCATCTACTGCTTATAGTATGTTCGACCCTAAAAGGCGGGACGTTTCCATCACCACCATCAAAAAATTCTGTGATGGGCTTGATATAACCCTTGGCGAATTTTTCTGCTCCGAAATTTTTGCTGATTTAGAGCAAGAAATTAAATAATGGCTATGCTTTGCGGTATGACCTCGGTTATGCCGCTTTTTTGCATTTGCGATAAGCTTGGATTATATTTGCCTTTGCCGCCAAATTGTGATATACTAATAAAAAGAGGATATATTCTAAGCGCTGATAATGCAAAAGGTATGGGCAGCGCATACAAGGAGAAAAAACATATGAGCACACTAAGCATTACCCCCGATGATATGCGTTTTGAATCTATTGCTGATTTTAAATGGAGTTTAGAATGTGGCGGAGAAATTGTTTTCGAATGGAACGACAATAGCTTTGGTGCGTTTAAGTATATGCGAAAAACCCCCGATTCTCCGGAACAATTTCTCATCGGTCCATCCGATTCAACAAGCAAGCAATACCCCGAAAAATATGAGGACTATTACGCCGATACCGTAGATGAAATTCTCGAATACGAAATCGATGGCGATAAGCTCCGCGATATTGTAACTAAAATCACAGTAACTTGGAGGACCCTATAATGGAAACCGCAATACAGTCAAACCATTTAAACCTTGATTTCGAATCCATAGCCGATTTTATAGAAAGCATTACTTGGGGCGCAGAGATAAATTTCATTTGGAAAGGCAAAATGTATGCTATTGATGGTTGCCGCGCGGAAGGCATTGCTTTCAGCGAAGGATGCTATAAAAAAGATGGCAAATATTATAATACTGAAAGCCACGAGGAATATGATATTTCGAACGAAACCATATATCAAACGCCCGAAGAGGTTTTGGATATCGATATTGAGGGAGATAAGCTCCGAGATATTATTACAAAAGTTAAGGTTGTTGGAATCTAAAGGAAAAGGAAAGCTTTATGCTTCAACCCATCCTGACGGTAAAAATTCCCATACAAAATCGATGGTGATAAGCTCCGCGATATTGTAACTAAAATCACAGTAACTTGGAGAAACCTCTAATGAAATAACACTTGGCGAATTTTTCTGCTCCGAAATTTTTGCTAACTTAGAGCAAGAAATTAAATAGAAAACCTTTAGGCAAGGCTTCGGTCTTGCCTTTTTCTTATCCTGCGGTTGCCTTATTTAAAAATTAGTGGTATAATAACAAAAAAGGGGGCTTTTTTATGAAAAACAAGCTTTTGATAGTTATAGATATGCAAAATGATTTTATAGATGGCGCTCTGGGTTCGAAGGAAGCCGAGGCAATAGTTCCGACAGTCGCAGAAAAAATCAGGGCGCACGAGGGCGGAATTATCGTTACCCTCGATACCCACTATGAAGATTACAGCGAAACCTCCGAGGGCTTGAAACTCCCCGTTCCCCATTGCATAAAGGGAACGAACGGATTTGAGCTCAATTCCGAAATTCAAAAGGCGCTCGAGGACAAGGCTTACACTACCATCGAAAAGCCGACCTTCGGCTCAACCATCCTGCCTTTATATATCGCCGAGCATTATGACCCGAACGAAATCGAAATCGAGCTTGTAGGCCTTTGCACAGACATCTGTGTTGTTTCCAACGCCCTCATTTTAAAGGCAAATTTTTATGAAACTCCCATCTCGGTTGATGCCGAATGCACCGCGGGCGTTTCTCCCGAAACCAAATCGGCGGCTCTGAAAACGATGGGAATGTGCCAAATAGATATCAAAGGAGAATAAAAATGTTTAATGCCGAAAAAATCAAAAACGAATGCGTTGACTGGATAAGAGAATTTTTCGAGCAAAACGGAAAAGGCTGTAATGCCATAGTCGGCATTTCGGGCGGTAAGGATAGCTCCATCGTGGCGGCGCTTTGTGCCGAAGCCTTGGGCCGCGAGCGAGTTATCGGCGTTTTGATGCCAAAAGGCGAGCAGCACGATATCGATGCCGCCTATCAGCTTTGCGAGCATCTCGGAATCAAGCATTACGTTGTGAACATAAAAGAGGCGCACGATGCCCTCATAAACAGCCTTCCTAAAGAGCTTGAGCTTTCCTCAGTTTCCTGCCAGAATCTCCCCCCGAGGCTCAGAATGACTACCCTTTATGCGGTGTCTCAAAGCCTTAACGGAAGGGTTGCCAATACCTGCAATCTCTCGGAGGACTGGGTTGGCTATTCAACCCGCTATGGCGATTCTGTCGGCGATTTTTCGCCCCTATCCAACCTCACCGTTACCGAGGTTAAGGAAATCGGCCGCCTTTTGGGGCTTCCTTCTTCCCTTGTTGATAAAACCCCTATCGATGGGCTTTGCGGAAAAACCGATGAGGAAAATCTCGGCTTTACCTATGCCGAGCTTGACAGATATATAAGAACGGGCGAAATCGATAACGAGGAAACCCGCGCTCTTATCGATAAGAAGCACAAAATGAACCTCTTTAAATTAGAGCTTATGCCTTCTTTTAAACCCGAATTTTAAAAGTCCGAAAGGAGGACGTCCCTTGAGCAACACTTCAAGAAACTACGGAATAGACCTTCTTCGCGTTATTGCGATACTCGGAGTTGTTTGTCTGCACGTTTTAGGCCATGGCGGACTTCTGAAGCAGGATAGCGGATTTATCAATTTTTCCCTTCTTTGGGGGCTTGAGCTTTTCGCATATCCCGCGGTTAATTGCTTCGTTATTATTTCCGGTTTCGTCGGCTTCAGAAGCGGAAAAGCAATCCCGAATTTTAAAAGCTTTTTCTCGATTTTCTTTACCGCTGTTTTTTATGCGGTTCTGATAACTGCGGTCTTTAAATTTCTTCATCCCGAAGCCATTGGAAACGGAATGCTTTTGAGAGCTTTTTTCCCCATCGGCTCGAAGCAGTATTGGTTTTTTACGGCTTATGCGGGAATGTTTTTGCTCTCCCCCGTTTTGAACCTCGCGATCGATTCGGCAGACCGCAAGACCTTAAAATTTTTCTGCTTTGTTGTTATCGGCTTTTTCTCGATTTACGGAACCCTTGCCGCAATTGAAAAGGGGGATATTTTCGGGCTCTCAGAGGGTTACGGAGTTTTCTGGTTTGCGCTTTTATATCTTCTCGGCGGCGCCATCAAAAAGCTCGACCTTCAAGCTAACTTTGACAGAATAAAATGCATATCGGGGCTCCTTATCTGCTTTATTTTAGGCATCGGAACGAAGGTTTTCTGCCAATATTGGATACTGAAAACAGCAAGCGAAACTGCAGCAAAATACAGAGATATTTTCGTTTCCTATTGCTCGCCGACCGTTCTGCTTTCTGCAGTTTTCCTCGTTATTTTCTTCTCCTCTTTAGATATAAGAGGGTGGCCGACAAGGTTTATATCCTTCTTATCAAGCTCTGCATTTTCTGTTTATCTTATCCACGATAATTTATACGTAAGAAGCTACGTCATAAAAAATAGCTTTTTGGAGTTTTTGAAGCTTGACAGGCCATCTATGCTGGTCTCTGTTTTAGCCTCGGTTTTCGGAATTTTCTTTATCTGCATTTTTATTGATAAAATCAGAATCGGCATTTTTAAATTGCTAAAAATAGAAACGCTTTCCTCTCTACTTTCAGGCTTAATATCTAAGAAAACAACAAGCGGATGAGCTTTGGGCTCATCCGCTTGTTGTTTTAGAAGGAGTATCCTTCAACACTATAATATGCCATATTAGTCTGGCGAACGTCGAGCCTGCCGAAGCAAGCGCAAATGGGTGTATCCGCTTTCACCCAAACCGTATACTGAACCGCCTCGCCAAGCATAACCTTAGCTTCTCCAAGCGGCTGATCGAGGCGAACGCAGGTCGTTCTCATGGCATCTAAGTCAACGAAAATTCCCGAAATCGGGTCCTTGTCCTCGAAAACGAACGTGAGCTCAATTTTCGCCTTTTTGTTATTAAGATTAGTGAGCATCAAGGCTTCGTGCCCCTCAAATTCGGGATTATCGCCATGAGGCGGAAGGTATCCATCGCAGAAAACCCAATTTTTCTTACCTATCATTTTTCTTCCTCCTTATTTTAAAAACATCTCGGGGATAACCTTATCATTATAGGTGGTCATTCTCTTTGCGCCATCCTTGGTGATAAGATAGCAGTCCTCAATTCTGAAAGAGCCCCATTCCATGCCCTTGAAATAAGCATCAATACAAATTGCCATATTTTCTTCAATAACTCTCTTGTTTTCGACCGAGAAAATCGGGGCTTCGCATTCGAGCATACCTGTTGAATGAAGGCTTCCATAGGGGCAGTAATCAATATAACCGCGCTCGGTTAAATATTCTGTATAGGCATTGAGAACAACGTCGCAAGGGGTTCCCGGCTTCATAAGAGAAGAGGCAACGTTGAGCGCCTCATAAGCGCAGCGAACCGCATCCTTTATCTCTTCGGGAATTTCGCCGAGAACTAAGGGAGAGCAGATAATTCCGTTATAGCCCTCGAAGGAACAGCCTGCGGCGAGGTTGATTATCTCCCCTTCGCCGATTTTTCTTAAGGTGTTGCGGCACATGCTGATATAAGAATTTTTAGATCCCGTTGCAACCATCGGCGCGAAAGACTGAACGTAGCTTTCGGCACCTTGCTTCATCATTTCGGCTTCAAACATTCCTTCGATTTCTCTTTCTGTCATTCCCTTTTCGATTTTGGGAACAACGTTTTCGAAGGTTTTGCTGATAATCTCCCAGTTAGCCTTTAAGCATTCAATTTCGGCTTCGGATTTAATAATTCTCTGCTCATAATGGATATCATCGAAATCAACGATTTCTGCGCCCGCGAAAACGCTTCTTAATTTATCCATAATAATTGAGGGGAAGATAAGGCGGCCGATAAATCCGATTTTTTGAACGCCTGGATGCTCCGTTTTTACCTGCTCGAAAAGTTCCTTGAAATCGAGCTGACCTTCGGTATCATATTCGAAGCCGCTAACCTCTCCAATTTCGGGGAGAATTGCGATTCGGCTGTTTTCAAGAGCGTTTGTAACGAGGCAATAGTCATAAGAAGCCTGACCCGAGCAAACAACAACCTCGCCCTCCTTCGGGATAACAATAGCTGAGCTTTCGTTGACGGGAGCAAAGCCGCAATAATAACGAACAATTCCGATTTCGAGAAGATTTGAGAAGCCGATAACGAGATCAACCCCGGCTTCTGCCATTTTTTCTCTTAATTTTCCTATTCTTTGGGTGTATTCTTTTGCGCTGATTTTTGCTTCTAACATAATTTTTTCTCCTTTTATTTTAATTATTTTAAAAACGTTTTAACATTTACTGTCAACATTTTATTGTAGTTTTCTTGGATTCCGAATTCCTCGCAGATGATGGGAACGTTCTTCAAAATATGAGCGTAGCCCGTTCCGCCAAAGGTGCGCCACATGGTTTTAAGGCAGATATCGTTGCTGATGAGAACCTGCCTCTCGAAGCCTTTATCTATAATAGCCCTCAGCATTTCGACCCTTTCTCTGTCATAGCAGAAGCGACGGAAATCGGGCAGATAAAATTCTTTTCCGAAATTATCAAATTCGATAAACGCGCCCCGCTTTAAAAGAGCAAAGATATATTCAGGGCGAATTTTAACGTCAATATGATCGATACAAATTTTTTCGGGGGCAACGCCCTCTTTTTCTAAAATATCGATAACCTCAAAACCATTTTCGGTATAAAGATCGGTATGAACGTGAATCGGTCTGCCCGTTTTAGCTGAGGCAATTCCCGCCGCCTTCAAAACCTTCCTTTCGTTTTTGGTTATCTCGGCGCTCGTTCCGATCTCGCCAATGATTCCCGCCTTGATGCCGCTATCCCCAATGCCAACCGTGAGGTCTTTGAGCATCCTTTCGGAAAGCTCCTCAGCCGATTCCTTTCTAACGAAATCGGGGTGGGCTATATCATAATAATTTCCGCATCCGAGAATGATATTGACCCCCGTTTTTTCGGAGATTTTTTTGAGCGCTAAGGGGTCTCGCCCGATTTCATCGAGGGTGCAGTCGACTATCGTGTTGCCACCCGCTTTTTTAAAAAGCTCAATTTCATAAATTGCATCCTCAAGCCCCGAAAGCAGAGCGTTATCCAAAACCGCATAAGGGTCCGAAAAGCAGAGCCCGCGGTTTTTTATATCAATTTTTTCATAAAATTCCGGAGGCTCTTCTCCAGTTGTTTTAACGCAATGCCTCATATCAATAAAGATATGCTCATGAGCCGAAGTGACGCCGATATCATCTATCGAAATTTTTCCCAAAACGGTTTCTATCATTGCCATT
>JAZORV010000406.1:0-2196 GCA_045656785.1 Acutalibacteraceae bacterium
GACAAGCATAAGCTTGTCAGAGGCAGAATTTATTCTGCCAAAACGGTTATAACCGTTTTCTACAATATCGATTATAATTATGATATAATTGATATAATTATATAAACTATTCAAGGGTGGGTATCTCTTTGGAACAAGATAAAAAGCTTTCGGGCGAAGCCCGTTATTCAGACGTTATAGTTGGAAGAAATCCCGTTATGGAGGCTGTTCGCTCGGGGCGAGAGATAGATAAGCTTCTTATCGCCCACGGAGCCAACAAGGGCTCTGTTCAGGCGATTATAGCAAAGGCGAGCGAGAAGGGAATCCTCATAAAAGAGGTTTCGGCGGAAAAGCTCGATTTTCTCGCAGGCGGAGCCAATCATCAGGGCATTGCCGCAATGGTTGCGGCGCACTCCTATTCAAGTATTGAAGAAATTTTAGCCTTTGCCGAAGAAAAGGGAGAGCCCCCCTTCATTATCATCTGTGATGACCTTGAGGATCCGCACAACCTCGGCGCGATTATCCGAACAGCCGAAGCCTGCGCGGTTCACGGAATCATCATTCCAAAGCGCCGTTCGGTTTCTTTGAATGCAACGGTTGCGAAATCGGCAAGCGGCGCGCTCGAATATATGCGAGTGGCTAAGGTTACGAACCTTGTGGCTGAAATAAACGCCCTCAAGGAAAAGGGGATCTGGGTTTATGGCGCGGATATGGATGGCGAGGATTATTCGAAGCTAAACTATTCGGGCGGTTGCGCCCTCGTTATAGGCTCGGAAGGAAAAGGCATCGGAAGATTGGTCCGAGAAAGCTGCGACGTTATAGTTTCCCTTCCGATGAAAGGAAAAATCAATTCGCTCAATGCATCGGTTGCGGCGGGCGTTCTCATGTATGAAATTGCGAAACAGAGAGGATAAATAACAATGGGCATTTTCAGAAAAAAGCACCGGGAAGAAGAGGATTTTATTCTTGACTTCTCTGCAGAAGCCGAAGGCAAATCCGAGCTTCAAGCCGAATACGAGCCTGAAGCGGCGGAGGAGTTTGAAATTCCTGCTTGGGAAAACAGAAAGCACGTTACCGCGCCGCACGCGATGACCGTAAGCGAAATTTTAGGCTCCATTGATTCCGAAGGAGATAACATCCCCGAAGGAGGCATGAAGCCTCGCCACGGCATCAGCGCCGATGATATCAAGCCCGAAGAAAAGGCGGATATGAGCGAAAAAATCGAGGAAGAGCCAAGGCCTCAAGAGGAAATTAAAGAGGTGCCGAAGCTTCAAGAAGAAAAACCGATTGAGCCCCCCTTTAGAAAAGAGGAGCCCAAAGAAAACAAAATAGAGGAAGAAGCCAACGAGCTTATCGCAAGGCTTAAAATAAAAAAAATCGAAGCCTTAAAGCAGACGGAAGAAAAGGTGCCCGAAGAAAAAGCTCCTGTTTTCGAGGCTCCCGCGCCTGTTGTTTCTGCGCCTGTTGTTTCTGCGCCCGAGGCTAAAACCCCTGCGCCTCAGCCCACCAAAAAGGAGACCTCCCTCTCCCCTGCGGCGCAAGCGCTTTATGACAGAATGATGGCGCAAAGAGCAAAGCGTCAGCTTTCGGGCGAAGCCTATCAAAAGGAGGAAAAGCTCGGCGCCGGAATTTTATCCGCCGAAAAGAGCGCTCCCTCCACCACCCTCGAGCCTCCCGAAAAGGATTCCGATATAACTCCGATTTATGAGGACAAAACCAAGGAATCCTTTCAGAACGAAGAAATGCTTGCGGATTCCATCTTCTCCTCCTTGAAGGACACCTTAAAGGAAGAAAATCCCCTCATCAGGAAAAAGCAAACCGAAGGAGAGAGTCTGCTCGAAAAATGCAAAAACTACGTTTCTCCCAAAACCGAAATCACCGAGGAGAGCATTGATAATATAATACATACCGCCGAAAAGGGCGCAAGAGAAAGGCTCAATAATCTTTATGACGTTCATGATTCCGAGCCTCTGAAAACCGCCACAAGCTCCTTCGATTTTACGAGGGTTATCGGCGAAAACGCAGTCAGCGTTCCTGTAAAAATAATAGATGAAAGCGCGGATAAGGCGGTAATCTCAAGCCATACGGGAGAGATTAAAAACTTCCAATTCAGCTTTGCCGACAGCGCCGAGCCCGCCCCAAGCGCAACAAAAATCATCGATATGAAGCTCAATGCCACTCCCCAAAGAGCAGACACCGCAAAAATCGAAGCCATCA
>JAZORV010000407.1:0-2131 GCA_045656785.1 Acutalibacteraceae bacterium
AAGAAATGAAAAAAACATATTTAGCTCCCGCATTTGAGCTCTTAGAAGCGCAAGCAGAAAATTATTGCTTTGGTCTTGCTGATTTGTCAAGCATCGTCGACACTCCTTCTTCCGATGATGATGGTAGAGGAAACGCTTTTGTAAACGATGATCTATAATTAAATTGAACGCGGCTTAAAGTTATCTTTAAGCCGCGTTTTCTTATATAATAAAAAACTAAGGGAAATTGCATAAGCTTGCAATAACCTTAGCTTTTTATTAATTATTAATTACCAATATTAATTTCTGAATTTTTGGATATATTCGTTAGCTATCTTTCCAAAAGCGGGCATTCCGTCCTCATCGATTCTTCCAACGTATGCACAATGGGTTCCGTTCATAACTTTTAAATCAACCTTGTCCATATCGTATTTAAAATGTTTTAAGGTTGAAATGGTTAACATTGTTTGTTCATAGCGGTTTTGCATATCGTTATCAGAAACAATAAAGAGCATAGGGGAAAGCTTTTCTGCAGTGCCGATATAATAAAGGGGAGCGGTTTCGTCGATTATAACTCTTCTTGAGTCGATTCCGCGTTCTCTTAATACATTGAAATGCGCGGTAGGTTGTCCTGCGTCGTGAATATAACCTGTAATACTATCAGGGGAGATTTTGTAAGGGGCTAGCCATTTTTTATCGAAGCAGAGCATCATAGAAATGTAACCGCCCGCAGAGCTTCCGCCAACAAAGAAATTTCTAACCTTTCCATAAGATTCCATATTCTTTTTAGCCCAAGCAACTGCTGCTGCAGAATCTTTGATGAAATCAGGGTAGGAAGCGGTGGGGTACATTCTATAATTTATAGAAACCAAAGCGGTTCCTCTATCGGTTAAAAATTCTGCAAAATTCGCGCCGGCTGTTTTATCTCCGGCCTCAATTCCGCCTCCGTGAATATAAACAAAAACATCAAATTCATTCTCTTCCGGCAGATAAACATCCAAAATCTGAGCGCTTGTTGAGTCTTTAACGTATGTAATGTCTTTAATTATTTTCATTTTCTAAACCCTTTCTATCTATTCTTCTGTTTCTGATATAAAGCAGGAGATCAAGACCAACCATCACAAGATTTAAAACATAGAAAAAAAGAACATACCATTTTTCTGAAAAAGAGCTCATGTAACTTTCATTAAGAAGCTTTGAAGAAATGCCTGCTATATATCCGAAAAAGATAAGTAGGAGGAAAGCTAAGCTTTTCCCTTTAGTTGTTCTAGCGCGATAGGATTTCATAACATTTAAAGGCCATGAAGCGCCAAAAGATAAAATCATAATTATTTCTAATAATTCAGCCATAATAAATCTCCTTCTATTATTGAGTAATCTGTCCTAAAAGCCCTGAAAAATATTCTTCAGTTTCCTTATAGAGAAGGTCAATTCTCTGTTTTTTTGCCTCAAAAACCATATCCGACATAACTGTTGAGAGAATATCAGATTTTAAAATCTCGGTTTTTCCGAGCGCGAGGGTTATAAGCTCGTTTGCCATTTCTCCTCCGTAAGATATAAGCTTTGTTTTGAGCTTTGCGGCTTCAACAACAGCTTGGCTTATAACAGATGAAGCATAATCAAAAGCATCCTTATCTTGCTCCTCTAATGGAACAATGGGCGAAACTTTAGGCGGGGGAAGGGGGATGTTTTCAAAACGTGCATCTTCTTTATCATTATCTTTTTTTATAGACATAAGCTTTGTTTTTAAATCCTCAGCATATTTGCAGGTGTCAAAATGCTCTCCTTTTAAAGAATTTAATTCAAATGTTAATGCGTCATTTTGAGCGTTGAGATCCTTGATTCTTGAGGAAACCTCCGATTTATAGGTTTCATATTCGGCGGTAGTTTTTAAAAGCTGCGCCTTAATATCCTCTAAAGCAGCAAGTTCTTCGTTTCTGTGCTCATTTATTTCTGCTTCGTTTTGTTCGTATTGGCGCAAACGCTCTCTAAGTTGCTTGTTTTCCCCAACAACTTCAATGAGCTTAAGGTTTGTGTCATCGAGCAATTTTTTGATTTTCTTTTTTCGCATTTTTCATCACCTCAATTTCCTGTATTATACTACAACCCATAATTTTTTTCAATAGTTTTCCAAAATTTATCAAATTATATT
>JAZORV010000408.1:0-3525 GCA_045656785.1 Acutalibacteraceae bacterium
TGCTATCTATTCAGATGGTCAGACCTTTACATTTTAATCTAAGAGAGGAGAATAATAATGAAAAGCTATAAAAAGCCCGAAGCAGAAATGCTTAACGTTCAGCTCGCTGAATATTGCGATTTAATTAATACCTCTTCTTATGATGTTGAAGATCCTTCTTCACAAGGAGGGTCCGGCTCAGCTGCAGGCGGAATCCAGCAGGGAAGCGGTCAGGACGATCTTTAATTCGAGCATTTGCTTAAATTAAACCAAAAGCTCCATCCTCATTCCGAGGATGAAGCTTTTTTGATAAAAGAATAGATAGATGGAATTATGGAAGCAAAAAACCCGTTCCGAACGGAACGGTTTTAGCTTTAATTTAAGTTTTATGGCTTTTAATTATCTGTTGTTGATAAGCTTTGTAAGCTCAACGGGCTCAACAATGGTATCGCCTTTATAAACTCTCATATTGCCCGAAGCAATTTCATCTATAAGGATAACCTCGCCATTGTTATAACCGAATTCAAACTTAATATCCCAAAGGTCAAGACCGATGGATTTGAGGTCGTCAGCAACGATTTTTGTGATTTTAAGGGTCTGCTCCTTCATGCTTTCAAACATTTCTAGGGTCATAACGCCAAGAGCGGCAAGACCTTCGCCTGTAACAAGGGGGTCGCCTAAAGCGTCGTTTTTGAAGGTGCATTCAACGTATCCACCCTCCAAAGGAGTGCCATCAGCGATGTATTCGCCATAGCGGCGGATAAAGGAGCCTGTTGCAACGAGCCTGCAAATAACTTCAAGGCCGTGACCGAAAACGGTTGCAGGAAGAACCTCCATTGTTGCATCCTCTAAATTTGCGCTAACATAGTGAGTCTTGATGCCTGCTTTTTTGAGAAGCTCAAAATAATGGATGGAAGACTGAAGATTAGCCTTGCCGATGCCATCGATAGTGAGGCCAACGGTATTCTCGCCCGGATCAAAAACTCCGTCTTTACCTGTGCAATCATCTTTAAACTTGAGCATAACGTTTCCGTTATCAAGCTCATAAACGTCCTTTGTTTTTCCTTCGTAAACCTTTTTCATTGGAAGTCCTTCTTTCTTTAAATTTCAACATTATTATTTTATCACTTTTTTTTGCGTTTGTATATAGTTTCAGAAAAAATTTTCTGTATTTTACAGTAAAAAAATTAAAAAAACTCAGGTTTTTGTATAAAATTAACCTAATTATTTAGTCATTTTTTCTTGCTTTACCTTATGGTCGATAACGTGACGGGAGCTAAGCTCTTTATGGATGTCCTCCAAAGAAATTCCTGCTTCTATCATGAGCACCATAACGTGGTAAGCAAGGTCGGAAATCTCATAGATGGTTTCAGCCTTATCTTCTGCTTTTGCAGCGATGATAACCTCTGTACATTCCTCGCCAACCTTCTTGAGAATTTTATCGATGCCTTTCTGGAAGAGGTAAGTGGTATAAGAGCCTTCTTTTTGCTCAGTCTTTCTGCCTTCAATCAGCTTCATCAAAGAATTGAGAGAAAATTCATGGCGCTCCCGGGATTCGAAAAGGGGGTTATGGAAGCAAGAAATCTCGCCTTTATGACAAGCAGGGCCTTCGGGTTCAACCAAAACTGTGAGCGCATCCATATCGCAGTCTGCCGTTATGGAAACAATATGCTGATAATTTCCGCTGGTTTCTCCTTTAAGCCAAAGCTCTTCGCGAGAACGGCTATAAAAGCAGGTAAGCTCTTTTTCCATCGAAATTTTAAGACTTTCCTTATTCATATACGCGAGGGTGAGAACCTCTTTAGAAACTGCATCAACAACTATTGCGGGGATAAGTCCTTTTTCATCAAATTTGAGTTCTTCAATATTAATCATTTTTCTTCCTCCTTAAATTCTGGCAGAAATGCCTGCTTCACGCATTTTTTCTTTTAAATCACTTATCTTAACCTCTCCAAAATGGAATATGGAAGCGGCAAGCCCTGCATCAACCTTTGGAAGAGCTTTGAAAAGCTTAATAAAATCATCTATCGAGCCGGCGCCTCCCGAAGCAATAACCGGAACAGATACCGCGTTGCAAACTGCATCGAGCATCTGGAGATCGAAACCGTTTTTAACGCCATCTGTATCAATGGAATTAACAACGATTTCTCCTGCGCCACTTTCAGCCCCGCGCTTAATCCATTCTATTGCTTCCATGCCGGTGTTTTCTCTTCCGCCTTTGGCAAAAACTCTGAAAACTCCGTCGACTCTTTTAACGTCAGCAGATAAAACAACGCATTGGTCTCCATAAATCTTTGCGGCTTCTTCGATAAGCTTTGGGTTTCTTATTGCGCCCGAATTAACGCTGACCTTATCTGCGCCGCATTTCAGAACTCTGTCGAAATCTTCGATGGTGTTGATTCCGCCGCCAACCGTGAGGGGGATAAACACCGATTTTGCTGTTTCGACCAGGATATCCGAAAATAGGCGTCGGCCTTCTGCTGAAGCTGTTATATCATAAAAAACGAGCTCATCAGCGCCGCAGTCTGAATAGAATTTGGCAAGCTCTAATGGGGAGGAAACGTCGCTTAATCCATCAAAATTAACCCCTTTAACAACCCGCCCATTTTTCACGTCGAGGCAGGGAATAATTCTTTTTGTTATCATTTCGCCACCTCTATCGCTTCTTTAAGATTGATGGCGCCCGTATAGTAAGCTTTGCCAACTATTGCGCCATGGATATCGAGCTTTCTTAATCTTTTTATATCCTCAATTGAGGAAACACCGCCCGAGGCAATAATATTCATCGAAAGCTCTTTTGAGAGAGTTTCATAAAGCTCGTGATTAGTTCCCTTCATTGCGCCGTCTTTTGAAATATCAGTGCAAATAAGGGTAGAAATGCCAAAGGATTGCATTTTCTTGCAAAAATCGAGAACTGAATATTGCGATTTTTCCGTCCAGCCCTTTATCGCAACGAAGCCATCCTTAATATCGGCTCCAAGGGCAATTTTTTCGCCATATTTTTCGGCAGCCGCCTTTGCGAAGGCTTCATCGGTTACGGCTGCAGTTCCCAAAATAACTCGGTCTATTCCCGAGGAAATGTATTTTTCAATAACCTCCATCGAGCGTATTCCGCCCCCAACCTCCGCGAAAAGACCGGTTTCAGCCTTAATTTTGAGGATGGTTTCCAGGTTTGGCGTATCGCCCGATTTTGCGCCTTCCAAATCAACTATATGAATTTTCTCAGCGCCTTGGTTTTTAAAGTCGAGAGCGATTTCGGTAGGGTTTTCGCTATAAACCGTCATCTGGGCATAATCGCCCTTATATAGCCTGACTGCTTTTCCATCAATCAGGTCAATCGCAGGGTAGATATACATAATTTTGCTCCTAAATTTTTAGATTTCGCAGAATGCTTTGAGAATGCTGAGGCCAACCTTACCGCTTTTTTCGGGATGGAATTGGCAACCAAAAATATTATTTTTGCCTACCGCCGCCGTTAAATTTGCGCCATATTCCGTATCTGCAATAAGAGAATCCTCGCAGTCGGCTCCATAAAAGGAATGAACG
>JAZORV010000409.1:0-3137 GCA_045656785.1 Acutalibacteraceae bacterium
AGACTCTCGATAAGTATGAGTTCCCCGGCGACGATACACCTATCATCAAGGGTTCTGCATTCCAGGCTCTCGATTCTGCTTCTACTGATCTTTCTGTTCCCGTTTATGCTCCTATCATTGAGCTTATGGACGCTGTAGATAGCTACATTCCTACTCCTGATAGAAAAGCAGGCCTTCCCTTCATCATGCCTGTTGAAGACGTATTCACCATCACTGGTCGTGGTACTGTTGCAACCGGTAGAGTTGAGCGTGGACAGCTTAAGCTCAACGACGAAGTTGAAATCGTTGGTCTTAAAGATGAGAAGTCTAAGACTGTTGTTACAGGTATCGAAATGTTCCACAAGCTCCTCGACTATGCTGAGGCTGGCGATAACATCGGTGCTCTCCTCCGTGGTGTTCAGAGAACTGATATCGAGCGTGGACAGGTTCTTTGCGCTCCTAACTCCATTCAGCCCCTCACCAAGTTCCATGGTCAGGTTTACGTTTTGACCGCTGCTGAAGGTGGCCGTCATAAGCCTTTCTTCACCAACTATCGTCCTCAGTTCTATTTCAGAACTACTGACGTTACCGGTGTTATCACTCTTCCTGCCGGCACAGAGATGTGCATGCCTGGTGATAACGTAGAGATGGATGTTGAACTTATCACTCCTATCGCTATCGAAGAAGGTCTCCGCTTCGCTATCCGTGAAGGTGGCCGTACAGTTGGTTCAGGTGTTGTTACCGCTGTTGAATAATTCTTAATTTTCTAAGAATTGAATATGCGCTTACCCGTTTTTCGGGTAAGCGCTTTTTCGCCCTTTATAAATATTTTTTATGGAGTAGTTATGAAACTTATAATTGCATCAAATAATAACCATAAACTCAAAGAAATTAAAGCAATTCTCGGGGATTGCTTCGAGGAGATTCTCTCCTTAAAGGAAGCCAATATCGATCACGAAACGATCGAAGATGGCAAAACTTTTTATGATAATGCTTTAAAAAAAGCAAGAGAAATTGCGCAAATTTCGGGTTGTTGCGCCTTGGCGGATGATAGCGGAATTTGTGCGCATGCTCTAAATAACGAGCCGGGTGTTTATTCAGCGAGATATTGCGGTTATCACGGAGATGATGAGGCTAATAATCAGTTGCTCCTCAAAAACCTTCGGGATAAGGATGATAAAACTGCTCATTATACTTGCTCAATCGTTTTGTTTTGTCCTGATGGCAGAATCTTCAGCGCTGAAGATTATATGCAAGGGGAAATAACCGAAAACCGAGCCGGAAATAATGGATTCGGATACGATCCGATATTTTTCCTTCCGGAGTTTGGCAAAACTGCTGCCGAAATCTCTCCCGAGGAGAAGAATGCGATAAGTCATAGAGGAAAGGCGTTAAGAAAGCTCCTATCTGAATTGAAAAAAGCCGAATTCGATATCTAATATCTCTTTTTTATGAAAATTATGCAAAAATGTTGTCTTTTTTGCTAAAAATATTACAAAATTATTGATCATTATTCCAAATTTGTTAGAAATCTTTGTTAATATCTTGACAAGGTTGTTTTTTTGAGTTATTATTGATGTTACCACTATTAGGAGGTAAAAAGATGAAGTTTTTAACAGAAAATCTGCCTTTTATTGCATTGGCAGGTGCGGTTGTAGCTTTGATTTTCGCTATTTTTACCGCAAAAAAGGTTATGAAATTCTCCGAGGGAAATGAGAAAATGCAGAAAATCTCATTATCCATTCGCAAAGGTGCTAATGCTTATCTTAAGAGACAGTATTCTGTCGTCTTGGTTTTCTTTGCTTGTATGTTTGTTCTGCTCGTTGCTATGGCAGCGTTTGGTATGCTCGATTGGTGTGTTCCTTTTGCATTTGTAACCGGAGGCTTTTTCTCGGCACTTTCGGGATTTATCGGAATGAAGATTGCCACCTTTGCTAATGCCAGAACTGCTAATGCTTGTATTTCCGGACTTAATAAAGGTCTAAGAGTTGCGTTTTCTGCAGGCTCTGTAATGGGCTTTACAGTTGTTGGCCTTGGTCTTCTGGATATTTCTGTATGGTTTATCATTCTTAAATATGCTTTGGGCTATGAAGCTACTCAGATAACAAGTGCAATGCTTACCTTTGGTATGGGTGCATCTTCTATGGCGTTGTTTGCTCGTGTTGGCGGTGGTATCTTTACAAAGGCTGCCGACGTTGGAGCCGACCTTGTTGGTAAGGTCGAAGCAGGCATTCCCGAGGATGATCCCCGTAACCCTGCAGTTATCGCTGATAACGTAGGTGATAACGTTGGTGACGTTGCAGGTATGGGCGCTGACCTTTACGAATCATACGTTGGTTCTATTATTTCTTGTATGGCTCTCGGTGTTGCCGCTTTCAAGGGCGGTGAGTTTAAAGCTATGGCTATTCCGCTTCTTTTGGCAGCAGTTGGTATCATTGCTTCGATTATTGGTTCTTTCCTTGTTAGAACAGGGGAGAACACCGAGCAGAAATATCTTCTTAAGGCTCTTAGCCGCGGAACGAATTTCAGCGCAATTCTTATAGCTGTTGTTTCCTTCCCCATAACTTATTTTATTTTAGGTGATTATAAATACTATTTTGCTATTATTGCGGGTCTTTTAGCAGGTGTTCTTATTGGTAAAGCAACCGAGTATTATACCTCCGATTCTTATAAGCCTACAAAGAACCTTGCAAATACCAGCGAAACCGGTTCTGCCACCATTATAATTGGCGGCATAGGCCTTGGCATGCTTTCAACCATTCTTCCGATTGTAATTATTGCTATTTGTATTCTTGTTGCTTTCTTTGTTGGCGCAGGATTTGAAAATCCTGATGCGGCAAAGGGCCTTTATGGTATTGCTCTTGCAGCTGTTGGTATGCTTTCAACGCTTGGTATTACCCTTGCAACCGATGCTTATGGCCCCGTTGCAGATAATGCAGGCGGTATTGCAGAAATGGCAGGCCTTGATCCTGAAGTTAGAGAAAGAACAGATGCTCTTGATGCTCTCGGCAATACGACCGCCGCAACCGGTAAAGGCTTTGCAATCGGTTCTGCCGCTTTGACTGCTCTTGCGCTCGTTGCATCCTATATCGATAAAATCAAAGAGGTTGCTGCTGAGGCCGGAGAGAAGGTAGTAGAAGCATTTAACCTTATGAATC
>JAZORV010000410.1:0-4241 GCA_045656785.1 Acutalibacteraceae bacterium
CTCCGTATTTCTTGAAGAAGGTATTGTTTTTCTTTTCTTCCTTTTCAGCATTGATGGACGCAACAGCCGCCGCTTTAGAATCAGCAAGAAGCTGAGAACGGAATTCTTCCATGCTCTTTGTTCTGTTTTGAGGCATTATCTGAAGCGCTCCTGCAAGGGCGGAAAGCACGTTTTTCGGAATCTCTCCCGCAAGCTTTGAGGGTATTGCCATGCTATCGTTCGCCACTCGCTCCGTAGCTTCGGGGGGAGGATTTCCGATAAGAGTTCTGAAAAGGGTTGCGGCGAGGCTGTAAACGTCGGTCCAAGGGCCGGGATTTGCATCAAATCCATACTGCTCAATAGCCGCAAAGCCCGGGAAAAGCCTTGAAGGAATCTCGCTTCCCTTTTCCATTCTTGCCGCTTCAATACAGAAGCCGACAAGCCTTACTTTTCCATCTCTTCCGACAAGAAGAGTTTCAGGGCTGATGCCTCTATGGATTATGCCTCTTTCATGAAGGGCGGTTATTGTTTGCATAACGGGAACTATAAGGCTTCTGACCTGTTCCCAAGTAAGCTGACCGCCATTTCTCATAAGGAATTCACGAAGGGTGATGGCGGAGATATTTTCAGTCACGTAATAAGCGGTTCCGCCGGCTTCGAAAATATCTATAACATCGAGCAAATTCGGGCTTCCCGCAAAGCTTGCAAGAGAACGCGCAAGCTCGATGAAATTAATAAGCGATTCATTATATGCAAAGGCATTTTCGGTTTGGGTGCCGACAGTTCCATCGGCATTTCTCTGACAGATGCTCTGAGGAAAAAACTCTCTGATTCTGACACTTTTTCCGCTTGAAATTTCTTTGCCGATATAGGTTATACCGTCTCCGCCGCTTTCAAGCACCTTTCCGACGATATATCTGCCTGCAAGCAAGGTCCTCAAAGGCAGACCACAGCCATTATCCGAAGCTGAATTATCGAATCCGCAAGAAGGGCAGATCTGCTGATTGCCTATCTCATTCATGCATCCCATACAGATTCCGTTTGAATAATCCATAAATATGCATCCTTTCCTTATAAATAGATTACAAAGTAATTATACCACATTTGTCAAGCGGTCAGTTTTGCTCATCCAGAGTAAGCCCGAAGCTGGGCAAAAATTCTTCCAAGAAGATTTCAACCGCAGGGTTTTTCATTTCATTTATTGATTCAAGGGTTGCTTTTTCGGCAAAGCTGAATTCGGAATTTCCCATTCGTCTTTCTTCTATGCATTTTATAAGCGCAGAGATTTTATCTGCCGCTTTGACGAGCTTTCCTATCTCATCCATCGGCTCGGCATATATTTTTTCATAATGCGGCCTTATATCTTCGGGAAGCATTCCGAGAAGCTTTTCTCCTGCCGCCTCCTCAATTTTTTTATATGCGGATTTTATCTCATCGTTATTATATTTCACGGGGGTTGGCATATCGCCTGTGATAATCTCAGTTGTATCGTGGAACATGGCTCTTACCGCCGCCTCGTTAGCATCGAGCTTGGTTTTAAGCCTTTCATTACTGATTATGCAAAGCGCATGAGCGATAAAGGCGGTTTCGAGGGAATGCTCGGAGAGATTTTCAGAACGGGTGTTTCTCATTAATCCCCAGCGGTTTATATGCTTCATTCTCGAAAGCATGGCAAAATAATGCTTCGGCATATAATTTCCTCCTTAAATTTCTAATTTCTATTGAATATTATACCAAAAACTGATATAATATCAATATGATTTTTTATTTTTTTAATGAAAGGAACCCACAAGATGACTCACCCGATATCATATATCAAGAAAAAAGAGCTTCATTTCCACGCTCTGCTTATTGGGCTTTCTATTGCCGCCGCCTTTTTTATCCCTTACATTATCTATGGCGAAGGCTATTTCCTTTTTTACGGAGATTTCAACGTTCAGCAGGTTCCTTTTTATCAGCTTTGCCATAATGCTGTGCGCTCGGGAGAGATCGGCTGGAATTTTTACACCGACCTTGGCGCCAATTTTATCGGCTCTTACAGCTTTTATCTTTTGGGAAGCCCGTTTTTCTGGCTGACGCTTCCCTTCCCTAATTCCTTTTTGCCCCATCTTATGGGTCCGCTTCTTATCCTTAAATTCGGATGCGCCGCATTTACCGCGTATTTCTATATAAGAAGATTTACAAAAAATCCCGAATCCGCCCTTTTAGGCTCCCTTTTATATGCATTTTGCGGATTTTCGGTTTACAACATCTTTTTCAACCATTTCCACGAGGCTATCATTATTTTTCCGCTGCTTTTATGGTCGATAGAAAAGCATATTGTTGATAAAAAACGCGGAATATTTGCAATAATGGTATTCTTCGCCGCTATCACAAACTATTTCTTTTTCTTTGGGATGGTTGTTTTCTCTATTATTTATTGGTTTATAAGAACAACATCAAAATGCTGGAAGCAAAGGCTTTCCTCCTTTATCTCCTTCTTTTTCGAGGCAGTTTTGGGGCTTGGGCTCTCGATGGTTATTTTAATGCCGACAATTCTTGCAGTTTTGCAAAACAATCGTCTTTCGAGCTTTAATATCGGATACGATTCCTGGCTTTATGGCAGACCTCAGATATATCTCAACATTCTGGAAATTTTCTTTTTCCCGCCCGATATTCCCGCGCGCCCCGTTTTCTTCCCGGGCGCAGACATAAAATGGTCCTCTATGGGAGCCTGGCTGCCGCTTCTCGGAATGGTTGGAGTTTTCGCCTTTATAAGCCACAAGAAGAAGCACTGGATAAAAAGGCTTCTTATAACCTGCGGTATTATGGCGCTTGTTCCTTTATTCAATTCCGCTTTTTATATGTTCAACAGCGCATATTACGCAAGATGGTATTTTATGCCAATCCTTATAATGGCGCTCGCTTCTGTTATGGCTATAGAAGACAGCCGAATAAATTGGAAAGGCGCTTATTCCATCACCTTCGGCATAACTGCGCTCGCTTCTCTTATCGTTGGGTTCTGGCCCTCCGAAAGGGATGAAAACGGTGCTTTTACCCGTTTCGGAATGTATTCCTTTGCAGATGAAACCGCCCGCGCGACCTCTGTTTTCGAGATCATTCTCGCGCTCGTACTGGTTGCGGCAACAGTCGGGCTGATTATTTATATTGCCTCTCGCCTTATTTTTGAAAAATTCGGCTTTAAAAAGCTATCCTCCCTGCTTTCCTCCCTTGCGATTGCTCTGGCGGGCGCAGGAGTTTCCCTTTTCCTTTTAAGCACGGATCAATTTTTCTCGGTTAAGAAAAACATCGTTTATTTCACGAGATTCTGGGCAACCTGCCTTGTTTCCATAGCCTCGCTTTTCCTCCTCGGAATTATCCTCAATTCCCTGAGAAAATATCATAAGGCGTTCGCGAAAACAGCCGTTGCTTCGGTTGCGATAATCTCGGTTATATATTCAGTTATATTCATTGGCTTCGGCTCAGCTCATTCCTTCGATATTCATAACGAGGTTATCCCTAACTATATTGAAGGGAGCTTAAAGCTCGAGGGCGACCCCGATACCTTCCGAATAGACTGTTACGAATGCATGGACAATACAGGAATGTTCTTAGGATATCAAAGCATCAATGCTTTCCACTCGATAGTTCCCGGGTCTGTTACGGAATTTTATGAATATATCGGAGAGGAGCGCTCAGTTGCCTCTCGCCCGACCACCGATTCCGAGGGAATCAGACCCTTATTATCTGTTAAATATCTCCTTTCAAGGGTTGGAGGCGAAAGCTTCGAGGATGAGAATGGTGAAAAGCTGATGCCGGGATATAAATTCATCAAAACCGAAAACGGGCTGAACGTTTACGAAAACGAAAACTATATTCCCTTTGGCTTTACCTACGACCATTATATCAGCTATGCCGATGCCGAGGGATACCCTTCGGATTTAAGAGATGAAATAATGCTCAAGGCAATGCTCCTTGAAAAATCGCAAATCAAGAAATATAAAGGCGTTCTCAAAAATATTATGGATGAGGGAATATATTTTAACGATTATTCAATTTCGGAGGATTCTTCTAAAAGAGCCGCCTCCACTTGCGATAGCTTCAAAAAGCAAAAGAACGGCTTCAAGGCGAAAATAACCCTCAATAAAGATAATCTCGTTTTCTTCTCCATTCCCTTTGAAGAGGGTTGGAGCGCCTACGTTAACGGAAAAAAGGCAGATATTGAAAAGGTTAACGTTGGATTTATGGCGGTTTTATGCGAAAAGGGAGAAAACACCATCGAA
>JAZORV010000411.1:0-4775 GCA_045656785.1 Acutalibacteraceae bacterium
GATTTTGTGCATCCCAAAGGATCAGGTCAAGCCGATTGCCGATCAGCTTATCCATCTGGGGGTGAAAGGCTTCTGGAATTTCAGCCATTATGATTTGAAGCTTAAGTATCCCGATATCGCGGTTGTTAACGTTCATTTAAGCGAAACGCTTATGACCTTGAGCTATAAGCTTTCGGCTTTGGAAGAAGATTAAAAGAGGCGAAGAAAATGAAAAAATATCTGCTTCCCGAAAAGGGAAAGTTTTATAAAGCAAACCTCCATGGGCACACAACCTTTTCGGATGGCAAAAAGACCCCTGCCGAAGTGAAAAAGCTTTATATGGAGAGGGGCTATTCGGTAATCGCTTATACCGACCATGATGCTCTCTGGAGCCATTATGATGAGCTTCGAGAGGAGGGCTTTTTGCCCCTCGTTGGATATGAAATGTCAATGTCGGACGGAAGGGACCCCTTTCAATATCAGGTAACCCTCCATGCCAATTTCATCTCGCCCGACCCTCATAAAACCGATATGCCCTTTATGTGCAAAGGCGGTATCGATTGGCTTCAGGGAAAAGGCTGGATAACAAAGGAGCAGGCGGAAACTCTAAATTGCGATGGTTTTTATTGCGAGGTTCCCGAGCTTTATGCCGCCAACGTTAATGAAGCGGTGAGAATTGCCAACGAAAAGGGATTTTTAACCGCTTTGAATCACCCGACCTGGTCGCTCTATGATAAGGCGGAATACCTTTCCTATGAAGGCTTCTGGGGGGTTGAGGTTTATAACCACGGTTGCTTTAATATAACGGGCGATACGAGCGATGAGCGCGTTTTTGAGGAGATGCTCAGAAGCGGAAAAAACATCTTCCCTTTATGCACGGATGATAGCCATTTTGGCAGACCGATAGATGACCCGAATAGCGATGCTTTCGGCGGTTGGGTTATGGTAAAGGCGGAAAAGCTCGAATATAAAGAGGTTTTTGAGGCTCTTAAAAGAGGCGATTTTTATTCCAGCACAGGCCCCGAGATCAAGGAGCTTTATTATGAAGATGGAAAAATCCATATCGAATGCTCTGAAGCTCGCGATATAATTATGAATTGTCTTTCAAGAAATGGCGAAAGAATAGGCGCTCGCCCCGGCGAGAGCTTAACCTCTGCTGATTTTAATATTAATGCGGAAACTCAGGGCTACGTCCGCTTTAAGGTTATCGACCATAGCGGTAGAATCGCTTATACAAGGGCTTTTTACGTTAGCGATTTAATCGAGGATGCAAGACCGAGAAAAGCGTTGTTTTAAAAAGAAAGACTGATTGCAACGGAGCGATGAAAATGAGAAAATATCTTATTCCTGAAAAGGGAAATTTTTATAAGGCAAATCTGCATAGCCACACTAACCTTTCCGATGGCGCATTATCGCCCGAAGAGGTTAAGGAGGCATATAAGAGCAGAGGCTATTCCATAAACGCTTTCACAGACCACGAGGTTTTGTGGAACCATTATGATGAGCTTCGCGACGATGAGTTTTTGCCCATCGTTGCAACCGAGATTGGTGTTAATGACGGGCGCCTCCCCTTCGCAATAAGCTCAAGCGTTCATCTTAGCATATTCTCTCGCGACCCTCACGAGGAGGGAACTCCTTTCAAAGGTAAGCCTAACCTTGATTGGTTGCTCGAATGCAACTACATAACTCAGGAGGCTATCGATAGCCGCAAATGGACAGGTATTATAGATAATGTTGGCGACCAATATGCCGCAAAAATCAACGAGATGATAAGGGTTTTCAAGGAGAAGGGCTTTATCGTTTCTTTGAACCACCCAACCTGGTCGCTTCTCAATAAGGGCGAATATCTCGACTATGAGGGGCTTTGGGGAGTTGAGGTTTATAACCACGGTTGCTTTAATTTAACGGGAGATACAAACGACGAGCGCGTTTTTGAGGATATCTTAAGAAGCGGAAGAAACATCTTCCCCTTATGCACCGATGATAGCCATTTCAAAGGCTCTGCCGAAATCGGAAAGCCAAATTGCGATGGCTTTGGCGGTTGGGTTATGGTAAAGGCGGATGCGCTCGAATATGATAAGGTTTTCGAGGCGCTCGAAAAGGGTGATTTCTATTGTAGCACAGGCCCCGAAATTTATGAGCTTTATTATGAGGATGGAAAAATTCATATAGAATGCTCCGAGGCCCGCGAGATAATTATGAATTGCTTAACCCGTTGCGGAGAAAGATATGCCGAAAATGATAGATTGGTAACCTCTGCCGATTTTAAGCTTAACCCCGATATTCAGGGCTACGTTCGCTTCAAGGTTATTGATAATAGCGGAAGGGTCGCCTATACAAGAGCCTTCTACGTTGATGAGCTCTTAGAGGGAGCAACCCGCCGCAGAGCATTATTTTAAATTGAATCTTTTAAATGCAAAAACGCCCCATCAAAACGCTGTTGCGTATGGTGGGGCGTTGGTGTATTTTGGCGGAAAATTCGCGGATTCTGAAAGCTTTTCGGTTTATTTTTTTATTCATCTCTTAAGTAAAGAGTTCGGCTTGTTTTGTGCATATAAACGCTAAGCACAAGCCCCAGTCCGCAATATAGGCAAGCAAGTGAGGTTCCTCCTGCGGAGAAGAAGGGGAGGGTAACTCCGATTACGGGGAGCCAGGAAATGCACATTCCAAGGTTTATGATGATCTGCGCGAAAACCATCGCGAAAAAGCCAACGCATATAAGCGAGCCCATTTTATCCCTCGCGATATGAGAAACGTGGAGCGCCTTTATGCAGATAGCTCCGAGCAGAACGAAGGCCAATAAAACGCCGATAAGCCCCAATTCCTCTCCGATGGCGGAGATAATAAAATCGTTATAGGCTTCGGGGATGCTCCCCGATTGAACGCGCTCTCCTTGGAAAAGCCCCGAGCCGAAAATACCACCGTTTGCAAAGGCAATTCGCCCCTGCCATTGTTGCCAGCCCGAGCCTAAAAGGTCAGATTCGAGGTTAAAAAGAGATAAGATTCTCGTTTTTTGGTCGTCGTTTAAAAGATAGAAATAAGCTATCGGAACGGCTATTGCAATTCCCACGAAGGCGGTCACGAAAAACCTTAGCTTAACCCCTGCCATAAACATCATAAAAAGGAAGATGAGGAGGAAGACAATCGCAGTTCCGTCGTCTCCTTGCAGATGGATAAGAACAACGGGAAAGCCTCCGTGAATGCAGAGCAGAATAAGGTTATAAAATTTGTTCAGCTTTTCCTTCGTTGCGCTTAAATGCAGAGCGAAGGTGATGATAAACATAATTTTAAGAAGCTCGGAGGGCTGAAAGGAGATGTTTCCGGGGAGCATAAGCCAGGCTTTATCATCCGTTCCGTCGGGGCCGAAGCCGATAAAGAAGGTCAAAAAAACGGGCACGAGACCAACAAGGGCCAAAAGCGGCCATATCTTTTTATAGAAGCTGTAATCTATTTTTGAAATAGCAATCGCCATAGAAAAGCCTAACGCCATCGAGCCTAACTGAACGATAAACTGATTCACGCTTCCTGCAGAGAGAATCGCAATGCAGCCGAAGCCCGTTGCCAAAAAGCAAAAGAGCATCAGCCATTTATCGCATTCGCGGATGTAATCAGCTATGGCGGAAAATATTTTGGTCATAAAAAAGCTCCTCCTTCCATCGAAAATCGGCATCATTCAAATATATTATATATTATTCTTAAAAAAACATCAAGTAATACTTTTAAATTCTTTTAAAATATGTTATAATCGGTTTGTTAAGACGTTTAGGAGATAAAAGTTTATGAAATTTATATCAAATAGCGAAAAAGATACTGCCGAGCTTGGAAGAAAGCTTGCAAAGAGGCTAAAAGGGGGCGAGGTCGTTGCCTTCTTCGGAGATCTGGGAGCAGGCAAAACGCATTTCGTTTCGGCCATCGCAGAGGGCATCGGCTTTTCGGGTGAGACCTCTTCTCCAACCTTCGCTTTAGTTAATGAATATATCGGCGGCAGAATCGCGCTATATCATTTCGATATGTATAGAATTTCGGGCTGGGAGGATCTGTATTCCAGCGGATTTTTCGAGTATATGGAGTCGGGTGGAGTCGTGCTTACCGAATGGAGCGAGAATATCGAAGCGGCGCTACCCGACGAAGCCATCAGGATAACCATAAAAAATATCGGAGAAACCAATAGAGAAATAGAAATCGAGGGGGTAGAGCTTTGAAAATATTGAGCCTTGAATGTTCCGCAAAGGCGGCGAGCGTTGCAATAACCGAAAATGGCAAGCTTTTGGCAGAATTTTTCTCAAACGTTGGGGTAACTCATTCTCAAACCCTCCTCCCGATGGCGGATTCTGCGCTTAAAGCTTCAAGCCTCTCTCTTCGGGATATAGATGCTTTTGCGATTTCTTCGGGGCCCGGCTCTTTTACGGGGCTCAGAATCGGCATCAGCGCGATTAAGGGGATGGCAATAGCAGAGGATAAGCCCGCAGTCGGGGTTTCAACCCTTGAAGCAATAGCCGAAGCGGCGAATAATTTTAGCGGTTTAGTCTTGCCGCTTATGGATGCGAGATGCAATCAGTTTTATTGCGCCCTCTTTTTGGCGGATGGCGAAAAAATTGAGAGAATAATGGAGGATAGCGCCCTGAGCTTTGAGGAGGCTTTGAATAAAGCTTCCCAAAAAGCCGAAGAATTAAATAAAAAGGTGTTGCTTATAGGCGATGGTGCCGACGTTTTCAAAAAGCTTTTAGGCGAAAGCCCGAATATGCTTTTAGCAGATGAGAAAATAAAATACCAGTCGGCAAGATTTGTTGCAAAAA
>JAZORV010000412.1:0-6055 GCA_045656785.1 Acutalibacteraceae bacterium
GTGTTATAATGTTGATAATCAATTAAAAGTACTAAATTTCAAAATAAATTTTGTATATTATGCACAAAATTTATCAGACTTTTTGTACAATAGAGAAAGGGTGCAAAACCATGAAACAATACGACGCAACAAACATCAAAAATATCGCCATTTTAGGCCATAGCAGCGCAGGAAAAACTACTCTTGCCGAAGCTATGATATTTACATGTGGCGAAACAGATAAAATTTCCAACGTTGCGGAAGGCTCATCCGTTATGGATTTTGAGCAGGAAGAAAAAAAGAGAGGCTGTTCTGTTTCTTCGGCGGTTTATTCGGCTGAGTATAAAGATACAAAGCTTAATATCATAGATGCTCCCGGTCTTTTTGATTTTACAGCAGGCGTTTCCGAAGCCTTGACCGCTTCTGATATTGCTCTTCTCGCTTTATCGGGAAAGTCGGGTCTCAACGTTGGAAGCGAATTATGCTTTGACAGAGCCAAAAAGGAAGGCAAAGCAGTTGCATTCTTTGTTGGAAAGCTCGATAGCCCAAGAGCTCATTTCTATATGGTTATGAGCCAATTAACAGGTAAATATGGTTCGGCTATATGCCCTATAACCGTGCCTTACGTTGAAAATGATGAGGTTCAATGCTTTGTTGATTTAATTTCAAATAAAGCATATAAATTTGATGGTATTAAGGCAACAGAAACCGATATGCCAAAAAGTGATGATATTGAAAATTTAAGAACTGTTCTTATAGAAGCCGCTGCCGCCGCCGATGAAGAGCTTATGGAAAAATATTTTGAAGGCGAGGAATTATCCGCCGATGAAATTTATTCCGCATTGAAGCTCGGCATCGCTTCGGGCGAAATTTGCCCTGTTTTTGCTGGAATCAACCAGACCGGTGCAGGCGTTCCCTTGATGCTTGATATTGCTTCTAAAATATTCCCCTCCCCGACCGACTGCAAATATATGGCAGAAAAGGATGGAGATTCCATTCAGCTTAAGGTTGAAAAGAGCGAGCCCACCGCCGCTGTTGTTTTCAAAACAGTTGCTGATCCATTTGTTGGAAAGCTTTCATATTTCAAGGTTATTTCCGGCTCTATTAAGCAGGATATGAAGCTTTATAATATGAGAACGGGAAATGAGGAAAAAATCACAAAGTGTATGACCGCGAAAGCAGGCAAGCAGGTTGATACCGATGCAATTAATGCAGGTGATATCGGCTGTGTTGCAAAAATTGCGGGAATTATAACTGGCGATACCTTCTGCGCCTCTTCAAATAAGGTTAGCCTCCTCTTTGCTGAATTCCAGAAGCCAAATCTTTCGCAGGCAGTATTCCCCATGAAGAAGGGCGACGAAGAAAAGATGACTCAGGGCCTTCAGAAAATAGTTGAAGAAGACCCGACAGCTACCTATCATTATAACGCTGAAACCAAAGAAACCGTTCTTTCTGGTCTTGGAGAGCAGCATCTTGAGGTTATTAAATCTAAGCTCAGCAACAAGTTTGGCGCAGAGATAGAAATGAGAGATGCAAGCGTTGCTTATAGAGAAACCATCCGCAAGAAGGTTAAGGTTCAGGGTAAGCATAAGAAGCAGTCGGGCGGCCACGGTCAGTTTGGCGACGTTTGGATAGAGTTCGAGCCTTGCGAGGAGGATTTCATTTTCGAAGAGAAGGTATTTGGCGGAGCAGTTCCAAAATCCTTCTTCCCTGCAGTTGAAAAGGGTCTTCGCGATAGTATCCTTAAAGGTGTTCTCGCGGGCTATCCCGTTGTTGGCATTAAAGCTACCCTCGTTGATGGCTCTTATCACCCCGTTGATTCCTCCGAAATGTCCTTCAAGATGGCGGCAAACCTCGCGTTTAAAGCTGGTATTCCCGAAGCTATGCCAACCATTTTAGAGCCTATCGGAACCCTCAAGGTTTACGTTCCCGATGATTATATGGGAGACGTTATCGGCGATATAACAAAGCGCCGCGGAAGAGTTTTGGGAATGAACCCGACAGAGAATAAGGATAAAGAAATTGTTGCTGAAGTTCCGATGGCGGAAATGAGCGATTTCTCAACCGCTATGCGTTCCATCACTCAGGGTCGTTCCACCTTCAGTCTCAATTTTGAGAGATATGAAGAAGCCCCCGGCAATATCGCTCAGAAGATAATTGAGGACCGCAAATCCGCTGAATAAGGCTTTTTAGGTGGTATGCGATAGATTATTCCGGACTATAAAAACCAAACCTTGTGAATTAAATATTGAATTTTGCACAAAACCAAAAAACAGCTCCCCGATTGGGGAGCTGTTTTTTTGCCCAATATAAATTCCTCGGCTCCCCAAATCAGACAGCAGATGTCAGACAAGATAAATCCTAACTCTGTGCCAAAAACGAAGCGGAGCACAGATCCTCGGCTCCCTCTGGGAGGGAGCTGTCGAAACCGAAGGTTTTGACTGAGGGAGAGACCGCATTTCGCGATAGCGAAACTAAAAAACTTGCCCTTCAATCTGTCTAAACTCTGTTGCGAAAACTTGGCTAATAGAGCCCTTGCCTCCCCTTGCGAGGGGAGGTGTCGGCGCAGCCGACGGAGGGGTAGTCTATAAAACACAAACATTATTACAGTTTTGCCTTGTAGCAAAGAACAGAACTACCCCTCAGTCTTTTTTGCCCTTTTAGGGCAAAAAATCCAGCTCCCCTCGCAAGGGGAGCCGAGGATCTGTGCTTCGCTTCGGTTTTTGGCACAGAGTTAAGATTGTGAGAAATCTTAAGAGCGGGCGATTGATTATAGCCCGCAGGAAAACGCAAACAATACACTATTTCGTATTACGTAATAGTGGCGAAGAGTGTTCCATAAAACACAAACGATCTTTATATTAAAAGACGATAAAACGTCTAACATCTGTTTTTAAAAACCTCAATAAATTATTATTGCATATTTTAGAAACAAATGATATAATTAAATGTTAGAGTAGTAATTCAAAAAATGCAAGGGAGGAAATTCTATGAACTATAACGCAGGTGAATTTGACGTTGCTGTTATCGGAGCCGGTCATGCAGGCTGCGAAGCGGCATTGGCAGCGGCTCGAATGGGCTGCAGTACCGTTATTTTCTGCATTAATCTTGATACTGTTGCAAACCTCCCCTGTAACCCATCTATCGGCGGAACCGCAAAGGGTCATCTGGTTCGCGAGGTCGATGCCCTCGGCGGAGAGATGGGAAAAGCGGCGGATAAAACCATGCTTCAATCCCGTATGCTCAACCGTGGAAAGGGCCCTGCTGTTCATTCTTTGCGCGCTCAGATTGACCGACGCGCATATACCGAATATATGAAGCACGTAATAGAGCTTCAGGAAAATCTTGTTTTAAAACAAGCCGAAATAACCGAAATTCGCCCCGATGGCAAATTTTGGCGGGTTGTAACTCTCCTTGGAGCTGAATATACCGTAAAAAAGGTAATTCTCGCAACGGGAGTTTATCTTAAAGCGAAAATCTTTGTTGGTGAAGTTAATTTTGAAGGCGGACCCGATGGTACCTTTGCCGCAACAAAGCTCACCTCCTCCCTTTTGGAGCTTGGCCTCCCCTTGCGTAGATTCAAAACGGGAACGCCTGCGCGAGTGCTGAAAAGCAGTATTAATTTTGAAGGTCTCGAGGAGCAGCCGGGTGATGATGAAATAATCCCCTTCAGCTATTCAACTGAGAAAACAAAGGAAAATATTGTTTCTTGCTATATCGCGTATACCAATGAAAAAACCAAGCAGGTCATCCTCGATAACCTTCATCGTTCTCCCCTTTTCTCGGGAGATATCGAGGGCGTTGGCCCACGATATTGTCCGAGTATTGAGGATAAAATTGTTCGCTTCAAGGATAAGCAAAGGCATCAGCTCTTTATCGAGCCCTGCGGAGAAAACACTGAGGAAATGTATCTTCAGGGTATGTCCTCTTCGCTTCCCGAGGAAGTTCAGATTGAGATTTATCATTCAATCAAGGGCCTCGAAAATTGCCAGATTATGAGAAACGCTTATGCAATAGAATATGACTGCATTGATCCTCTCGCATTGTATCCAACTCTTGAAGTTAAAACCCATAAGGGGCTTTATGGCGCGGGTCAGTTTAACGGTTCCTCAGGTTATGAGGAAGCGGCGGCGCAGGGGCTTATTGCAGGCATTAATGCCGCGCGAAGCCTTCAAAACAGAGAGCCGATGATTTTAGAAAGAAGCTCATCATATATCGGAACTCTTATTGACGACCTCGTTACCAAGGGTTGTTCCGACCCCTATCGAATGATGACAAGCCGAAGCGAATACCGATTGCTTCTTCGCCAGGATAATGCCGATGAAAGATTAATGCCGAGAGGCTTTGAAAATGGTCTCGTTTCAAAAGCGGATTATGACAAGTTCCTTTTGAGAAAAGAGCAAACCGAAAGGGAAATTGAAAGGCTTAAAACCACCACTATCAGCCCAAAAAGCGGAGTTAATGATTTAATTGTTTCACGTGAAACATCTCCGATAAACACAGGCTGTAAGCTTGCGGATTTAATCGCTCGTCCACAGATTTCTTATGATGATTTAGCCCCTTATGATAAAGACCGCCCCTCGCTCCCTCGCGAAATTATTGATAAGGTTGAGGTTAATATCAAATACGAGGGCTATATAAAAAGGCAGGAGCTTCAGGTTAATGATATCAAAAGGCTTGAAAAAAAGATTCTCCCCGATGATATTGTTTATGAGGATATAAAGGGCTTGAGGCTTGAAGCTATTGAAAAGCTAAATAAGGTAAGGCCACATTCGGTTGGTCAGGCATCAAGAATTTCGGGTGTTTCCCCTGCCGATATCTCGGTTATGCTGATATACCTCTCAAAAAGCTCAAAACAAAAAATCAATGATATAAAGGAATAAAAATGGATATAGGAATAGATTTTATCGCCGATAGCGCCGCAAAATTCGGATTAATTTTAGATGAAAAGGCAAAGGAAAGACTTAACCGCTATGCTGAGCTTTTGGTTGAATGGAATGAGAAAATGAATCTCACCGCCATAACAGACCCAAAAGAAATCGGCATCAAGCATTTTCTTGATAGCCTTTTGATATTTAAAAACTCCATAATTCCTCAAAATGCGAAAGTAATCGACGTTGGAACGGGAGCAGGATTCCCGGGGCTCGTTATGAAAATTGCCCGCCCCGATATAAAGCTCACCCTTTTGGATGGCCTCAATAAGCGCCTTACCTTCTTAAAGGCGGTTTGCGAGGAATTGGAGCTTGATGCCGAGTTTATTCATGCCAGAGCAGAGGAAGGCGGAAGAAAGAAGGAGCTAAGGGAGAAATTCGATATTTCAACCGCCCGCGCTGTTGCCCGATTAAACGTTTTATCAGAATATTGCCTCCCCTTCGCAAAAAAAGGCGGAAGCTTTATAGCGCTAAAAGGCCCCGCATTATCGGAAGAGCTTGAGGAATCCGAGAAGGCTATAAAGACCCTCGGAGGCGGAGATATAAAGATTTTCCGCGAAAATTTAGAAAACGAGGGAGAAAGAGTTATCTGCGAAATTAAAAAGATTTCGCAAACTCCGCCTCAATTCCCCAGAATAACCCAAAAAATACAGAAAAAACCGTTGTAAACTGCAGTTTACAGCGGTTTTCTGCTATATAGAGTCGAACGAAAATGCTTGATTTTTTAAAACGCTTGTCCTAAAATAAAATCAGAAAAAGCGAAAGCGAGCAGATGTTTTGAAAAGATTCGGGATCAAGAAAAATGAACTTTTAGAGCTTGACGTTCAAAAAATCGAGCCAACGGAAAGTCATCCAAGAAAGAGCTTTGATACGTATGAGCTAACGGTGCTTGCGGAAAGCCTGAGGCTTAACGGAATGATTCAGCCGTTGGTTGTTAAAGAAACGCGAAAGGGCTATCAGCTCGTTTCCGGAGAAAGGCGCTTGAAAGCGGCGATAATGGCGGGATTCATCACAGTTCCTTGCATTAAAATCGACCCTTCTGCCCCTTCCCCTCGCTTTATTTCCCTTGTTGAAAATCTTGAGAGAAAAAGGCTCACAATGTTTGAAGAGGCCGAAGCAATAGCCGAGCTTATGGATATTCAAGG
>JAZORV010000413.1:0-5235 GCA_045656785.1 Acutalibacteraceae bacterium
ACGCCGAAGAGCTCCGAGATGAATTGCTGGCGCTTTCGGCAGGCGCCTGGGATTATATCAAAAATTCAGGCGATTTTAAAGCAGAAAACTATGAGCTCGAATTTATGGGCTTCCTCCCCGCTAAACGCGAATCGAGAAGAATGGTTGGAGAATATATTATAACCCAGCGCGATATTTCCGATGGGGTTAAATTCTCGGATGAAGTTGCCTTTGGCGGATGGCCGATAGACGACCATTATCCCGGTGGCTTCTGGCATAAAGGGCACCCAAACAAGGTTATAAACACCCCTGCGCCCTATTCCCTGCCCCTTCGCGCGCTCTATTCCAAAAATATCGAAAATCTCTTTTTTGCGGGAAGAAATATCTCGATGACCCATATGGCGATGAGCTCTATTCGCGTTATGGCAACCTGCGCCCTTTTGGGAGAGGCTGTTGGAAAGGCGGCGGCAATCGCTTCAAAGCAAAACTGCACACCCCACGAGGTTTATTTAAACCATATAAAAGAGCTTCAAACCAAGCTTTTAAACGAGGACTGTTTCTTGCCATCCTTTAAAAGAGAGGTTTCTGAAGTTTGCAAAAACGCCGAGCTTTCGGGTTCTGATATTTTGAGAAACGGCGAGGACAGAGGCCATAAAATTTATGGCACAAACGACCAAAACTGCTTCTACTCTGCGAAAAAAGGCGAGGAAATCAGCTATAAATTAGATGGCAACCAAGAAATTTCTTCCCTTCATATCGTTTTCTGCTCCGACCTTAACCGAAAAACCTTGGGCGTTTCAAATTGCGAAAGCTATCATTCCATGCGTTGCAACCAAAGGCTTGATAGCCCCCAAATGTCCCTTCCCAAAACCCTTTGCCGAAGCTTTAAGGTTTTAGGCGAAACAGAGGAGGGCGAAAAGGAGCTTTTGGCGGTAAATGATAACCGCAAGCGCTCCTATCATCTGAAGCTTGAAGGTAAATATAAGAAGATTACCCTCATTCCCTTCTCCTCTTGGGGAGATGGCGAGGAAATTCCGATAATTTCCTTTGATTTTAATTAATATTCAGCCCTCTTGAAGCTTTATTTTAAGTTTTTCGAGGGCTTTTTTCTCAATCCTCGAAACATAAGACCTCGAAATATGAAGCCTCTTTGCAACCTCCCTTTGCGGAAGCGGAAAATAATCTGAAAGCCCATATCGCATTTCAATTATTTTCTGCTCTCTCGCTGTAAGTTCCGATTTAATTGCGCTTTTTAAGCCCTCAAGCCTGAGCTTCATTTCGATATCTTCTGCAACGTCCGCTTCGTCGGCGATTATATCGGATAAGGTCAGATGGTTGCCCTCCTTATCGGTATCGATAGGGTCGCTGATAGGAACATCCTGCGCGGTTTTTTTGAGAAATCTCAAGCACATCAGTATCTCGTTTTCGATACATCGCGAAGCATAGGTTGCGAGCTTTATCCCCTTGCCGCGCTTATAGGTTGAAATACCTTTTATAAGCCCGATAGTTCCAACCGAGATAAGGTCCTCCGCTTCGATTCCGCTCGAATAATATTTTTTGACGATATGCGCAACGAGTCTTAAATTATGTTCAATTAAAATGTTCTTGGATGCTTCATCTCCCGAGAGCATTTTTTCAATATATTCCGCTTCCTTTTTGGCGCTCAATGGCGGCGGAAATTTCCCCGGGGAGCTAACGTTTAAAACAAGATACGCAATATTCGAAATCACCGATAATATTAACTCTAAAAACATAAATCCATCACCCATTTGCATTTTATTCCGCCCCCCGCTTGACCTATGCATAAAAAATGAGCGATGGAATGAGTGATGTATTGATTTTTTCTAAAAACTATGTTAAAATATCATTGAAAGAAAAGCTAACGGAGGATTATATGAAAAATAAAAAACCACCTTTTTGCATAACTAATACTATTCTTTCCCTCGTTTCAGAAATATCTGAGCTCTTAGGCTCGTTGACAACAACCAAAGCCCTTTCAAGCAGCCCAAACCTTCGCCGAACAAACAGAATTAAAACCATCCACGGCTCTTTGGCTATCGAGCAGAATTCGATGACGCTCGACCAGGTTACAGCCCTTTTGAACGGCAAGCGGGTTTTAGCGCCGCCGAAGGATATAAAAGAAGTTACAAATGCCTACGAAATATACAACCGTCTTTCCGAGCTTGACCCATATAGCGAGGAGCATCTGCTTTTGGCGCATAGGATTATGACCGGTGGGCTTCTCGAAGAATCGGGTGAATTCAGAAGCAGGCCCGTCGGAGTTGTAGACAAAGACGGAAATATTATTCATTTCGGAACCCTCCCGCAATACGTTCCTCAGCTTATCCAAGAGCTTTTAAATTGGGCAAAAACGAGCGAGGCGCCTATTCTCATTAAGGCTTGTGTTTTCCATTATGAATTTGAGCTTATCCATCCCTTCGCGGATGGAAACGGAAGAATCGGTCGCCTTTGGCACACCCTGCTTCTCTCCACCTGGAATCCGCTTTTCGCCTGGCTTCCCATAGAATCCATAATCTATGGGAACCAAGAGAAATATTATGAGGCGATTAATCGCTCTAATGCTGAGGGCGAGTCGACCGCTTTTATCGAATTTATGCTTACTGTTATTAAAACAGCCCTTGAGGAAGCGATATCCTCAACAAGCGGAAACCAAAACAAGATGGATAATCGGCGCGAGCTTATTATCAATTTTTTAAACGCAGAGCCTTTTATAAAAAATGCTGACGTGCGAGCGCTTTTAAACGTTTCCCCCGCAACGGCAAACCGAATTCTCTCAAGATTTACAAATGAGGGCTTGCTCAAAAAAGAACGGAAAAACGGACATTGGGCTTATAGCTTAAATAAATAAACGGAGGTTTTATTATGAAAATAACAACTCTTGGAACGAGCCATGGCGCCGCCGAAAGGGACCGCTTTTGCTCATCCATTCTTATAGAAATAAAGGATTCCCTTTATCTTATCGACTGCGGAGCCCCCGCCTCGGCGCTTATCGAAAGAAAAGGGCTTTCAACCAAGGATTTAAAGGCGGTTTTCTTGACCCATATGCACGAAGACCACTGCGGAACCTTATCCGCCATATACAAAAAATTCACCGTTTATCACCCCGATAAAAAGGTTATCGTTTATTTCCCCGAGGAGGCAGGAATCGAGGGTTTTAAGGCATGGGTCGGGGCGCTTCATATGAAATCCGAGCAGACCTCCTTCGAATTTGGATTAACTTTAGAGGGCGAGATCTACCGCGATGATAATATCATCGTTTCCGCCTGCCGCACCTATCATTTGGGCGAACAATTCCCATCTTATTCTTACACAATCGAAGCCGAGGGCAAGCGCATCGTTTTCACGGGCGATATGGGGGCTGATTTTTGGGATTTCCCGAAATCCGCCACAGAAAAGCATTGCGATCTCGTTATCAGCGAGTTCACCCATTTCAGACCCGTTAACATCCGAGAAGCGGTTTCAAATATCGCCAAAGCCGATGCCGACAGAATCATTTTCAGCCACGTTCAGAATAATAAATCCGAAGCGGTTTTGGATTATGCCGAGCTTTTCTCCTGCCCCATTTCCATCGCGAGCGATGGGGATGAATACGTTTTGTGATGGCGATTTTCAAGCAGTTTTTAGGCTCTTGAACTTCTCTTTAAAATATGGTATAATATATGGGCAAATCTTCGTTTCATCCTGTTTTATAAGAGATCCTGCGAGGTGAGTTTTTTTGAAGCAATTATTCTCCATTTGGCTGATAGGCGTTATGCTATCGGTTTCGCTTTTTGGCGGATGGATATATTATACCGACCTCACGACCCCCGCCTGCGACGTTGGGGATAAGATAGCCTCGGAGCCCCAAAAGAACAAAAAAACCTTCTCCACAGCCGATGGAAAAGACGTTACGGTTGAATTTGATAGAGTTGATTTCGATTATTTCGATGATGCGCTCTTTATCGGAGATTCGAGAACGGTTGGGCTCGGAAGCTATTCGAGATTGGCAACCGAATCCGAAGCCGATTTCTTTGCTAAGGTCGGGCTTACCGCAGGGCGGGTTTTCAACGTTACGAATAACGAAATGTATGAATCGACCACCTTGCTCGAAAAGCTAAAACTTGGAAGCTATGGGAAAATTTATATTATGTTCGGCGTGAATGAGCTTCCTGAGGAGCTCGAAAAAAATGCGGCAGAATTTTGCACGCTTTTGGAGACCGTTAGAAAATACCAGCCCGATGCTCTCGTTTTCATTCAAGCCAATCTCCACGTTGGCAAATATCGCTCCGAATCCTGGGAGTTTTACAGCAACGAGCGCCTGGAGCTTTATAACCAAATGATCGCGCTGAACGCCGATTATAAAAACGTTTTTTATCTCGATATAAACGAGGTCTATGATGATTCTGAAGGCAATCTCGCCGATGAATACACTTCGGATGACCTCCATCTCGACACCCATTGCTACGAGCCTTGGGAGGAATACCTCAAAAGCCACGCGATTATAAGAAAATAACAAAAAGGGGCTGTCTCACTGAATAGGTGAGACAGCCCTTGTTCTTATTTTGTTTCCTTTGAAATTGCTTTTGACCAATCGGAATAATATTTAACGCCGCGAAGCTTTTTATAAGTCCTAATCCTAACATAATATTTTGTGCCCGATTTAAGTCCCTTGATGGTTTTGGACACGGTTTTTGTTTTAGAAATAGTGATTTTTTGGGTTGTTTCCTTGGTGAATTTTTTAGATGTGCTATATTCGATAACATAACCCGAGGTTTCCTTATTTTGTCTTTTCCATTTAAGGGTAATGCTATTTTTCTTAGGGGTTAATTTGGATATTTTTGTTGCTTTTGGGTTGATTTTAAAGGCAAGATATTTTGTTCCGGTAACCTGTCCTTTAAAACTTATCTTGACTTTATAGTAACCAACATTAGTTCGTCCTTTCGGATATGCGACCTTATAGCTTACCCCTTCTTTTAAAATCTTACCGCTTTTTGCGTCAACATCATATTCATACTCGGTATCGCTTGTATAAAAATCCACTTCATAAACTTTTCTGCCGTCATCAAAGTCGGATTTTATTATCATTCTATCCACCTCCTCAGGCTTCAGTCCTGCATCAGCAAGCACGATTTCCTCTGCCTTTGCCTCATTAATATCGGTGCTTGCATTATTGCACGCACTCAACACAAGTGCAGAAAACAGCAGTATCACAAGCAGAAACGAAATACCCACAATCGTTTTTGAAATAAAGTTCAT
>JAZORV010000414.1:0-7166 GCA_045656785.1 Acutalibacteraceae bacterium
TTAGGCACGCCGCCAGCGTTCGTCCTGAGCCAGGATCAAACTCTCTAAAAATTGTATCTCAACACTTTCGTGTTAAAATCTTTTAGATAAGCTTAAAAGCTCATTTTTACGATAACGCTTGCGTTATCTTCCGTTATATCCCTGAATTACTAAATCAAGAATTTGTCGGGTCCTTTTCTTTCTTATCGTTGTTTAATTTTCAAGGTCCGTTTTGCCGCCCCCTCAAAGGGTCAGCTTGACTATAATACCACTAAATCTTTCATTTGTCAACACTTTTTTTGAAAATTTTTTTATTTTTTTTATTGCAAGACAAGCGATTGTTTGGTATTATATTTTTAGAGGTGATTTCTTATGAAAAAAACCAGATTCTTTTTACTATTGTTAATCATTATTATTTGTTTTTCTTCATCAAACATACATACTATACTTGCTGAAGAAACAGAAGGTGTTACTTATTATATTTCAAGCGACGGAATAGACAGCAATTCAGGAACATCACCTGAAGAACCCGTTTCATATAACTTCGCTAACAAATACGCTTTTTCTGCAAACGACTCAATTCTTTTAAAGCGTGGTGATACTTTTTACGGCACGCTCTCTCCTATTGTTGATTCGGGTGAGGGAAAGTTCACTATTGCGGATTACGGCAAGGGTGAACTTCCAATTATAAAAAACGTTCAGGTTACCAACGATGAATGGAAAAAAGAAAGCGATGGTTTTTATTCCTTCGATTTAAAAGAACTTGGAAATCACACCGGCGTTGGCGGAACAAATTCAAATATTTGCAGAATCGAAAACAAACACAACCAAACGGTTGGACGATTATTATATGACAAGGTTTATTGCGAAAAAGAATACGACTATTATATATATGATAACTGCATTTATATGAAATCCAAATTCGAACCAAGCGAAAAATTCGGAAAGCTTGAATTCATTTTAGAGGAAAATGGAATTGAAGTATCAAGTAATTTTCATATAAAGAATATAAAGATCACTAATTGCGGCAGATACGGAATAAGTTTCGGAAACACTGTACCTAGGAATGTTACCATTAATAACTGCATAATAAACGGAAACGGAAATGACATTCAAAACAATGGATATGGTAATGGCGGCGGATTAATAATTTATGATGGTTGTTTTGATGTTAAAATACAAAAAAATATTATTTCTGACAATTATGGGCCTGCGCTGAATCTTTTCGGCGGACACATAAGATATTGGAACGAGCTGAAAGTTAACAACAATATAATCTCCAATAACGCTCAGGCTTTAAACATCGATGCAGGAGGAAACGACCCCGACGTCGGACTCGACAACGTTTACTTCATGAACAACCTATGCATTAACCAAGGAAAAAACATCGAAAAAGACTTATTTGATTTAAATCAATCATCAGATATCCTTGTTAGAAGTTTCGGCGGTCAGCTCTTTCATTTATATATACGCGGAAATACTTTTATAAACGATAACGATGATTGGAAATACTTTTCCTGCAATTATGATGAACGTTTCGCATCGATAACCTCAGGAAACAATTACATTTACGCTTCAAGAGAAGATGCAAAGATTTTTAATTTATTTCAATATTATTCCGAGGATATTGAAGCCAATGAAGATTCTGAGCTGACTCTTTCTGAAATCCAAGATAAATTTGATATTGAAAGAGACAGTGAAATAAAACAAGGCGGCAAAAAGAAAGCGAAAACTTTATTGCAAAAAGTAAGCTCGGAGAATTACACCAAAATCATTAAATACGCTTCCAAAAATTTCACATATGAAAAAACAACTGATGTGGAAAATCCTTTTACTTTTAAGGATTTTATTGCGCAATTCGATAAAACCGTTATAAATTCTTTTTGCATAATGGTGATGCTCGGAATTGCTCTTACACTTTATAAGATCATACTCAAGAAAAAAAGAACATAAGTCACAAGGCAGAGGCTTTATCCAAGCTTCTGCCTTAATTCTTTTAAGATAGCTTTTTCTCTTCTGGAAACTTGAACCTGAGTCATTCCCAGAGTTGCAGCTGTCTGCTGCTGAGTGTTGAAACGATAATATCTCAAATTAATTATCTCTCTATCCCTTTCAGGAAGAGTTTTTAAAATTTGAAGCAGCCCCACTTTATCCGTTACGCTTTCTTCATGAGAACTGATTGGGATTTCCAGCTGTGATTCTTCGCCATCGTAACTATACGTTAAAGAAATCGTTTGTTGCGCAGCGCAAAGTGCTTCGGAAACCTCCTCCGGAGAAATCTTTAGCTTCTTCGCGATTTCGCTGACAGATGGTTCTTCACCGGTTTTCTGAGAAATCTCCGCTGAAATTTTTGCAACCTTTAAACTAAGCTCTTTAAGACTCCTGCTAACCTTTACAGAACCACCATCCCTGAAAAGCCTTTTAATTTCTCCAAGTATTACGGGAACTGCATAAGTTGAAAGTTTCACGCCCTTACTTTCGTCGAATCCATCTACCGCCTTGACGAGGCCCATACTACCTGCTTGGAAAAGATCATCATATTCTATCCCTCTTCCAATGAAACGCTTGCAACACGCTCTTACAAGGCCGAGATTCTCAGTTATTTTTTCTTCTCTCGTCAATTTCTTTCTCCAAGCTTCTTTTTCATCAAAACACTTGTGAATTTTCCTTTTTTGGAATTAACGCGAACCTTATCCATGAAGCTTTCCATAACAGCGAAGCCCAGGCCTGCTCTTTCATCTCCAGCAGTCGTAAACAGCGGCTCCCTCGCTTTTTCGATATCCTCAATTCCGCAACCATTATCCTTTATTCTTATTGCAACCTCTCGATTCTCATAGATAGAAACGGTTATGTATATCTTGCCAATTGTATCTCGATATGCATGGACAATACAATTAGTTACTGCTTCTGAAACTGCAGTTTTGATGTCGTTTAGCTCGTCGATTGTTGGATCGAGCTGAGAAAGGAATGCAGACACCACAACCCTTGAAAAGCTTTCGTTAACCGATTTAGATAGAAGAACTATTTTTATTTCATTTTTTGCTTTCATTTTTATCCCCCTTATTTGAAATTTTTGCTAATTTTTCAATACCTGAAATTCTCATAACCTTAGATATATATAGCGGAGTGTTAATAATTTGAATTTCTCCACCTTTTACTTGCATTAGTCTGAACCTTCCCATCACAAGCCCTATACCCGAGCTGTCCATAAAGGTAACATCACCAAAATCCAGAATTAACAGAGAGGGCGAAAATTCATTTATTGCCCCATCAATCTCTTCTCTTATGGGTTGGGCCGTGTGATGATCGATGTCGCCCGAAAGATAAGCGACCAGCGTTGATTCGTTTTTTTCAATTCTAACTTGCATTTTATCTCTCCTTTGCATAAAAAATACGGATGACCCATATATTAATATAATAGGTCATCCGCGAAAAATTTGTTATATTCTGTTGTCGAACGAGAATTTTTTATTTTAGAATAAAATATGTTCTCTTATTTTTGATATTAGATACAATGATCCGCAAACCAGAACAGAATCTCCGCCAAGGGCTAACGCATCTTTTATATCTTTCGCGATAGTACAATTTTCAAAGAAACGGGAAGCTTTTTCTTTTAGTTCTTCGCCCGATTCAGCACGAGGGATATCGGATAAAGGAAGAAGAATTATACTATTACTCAAATCGGCTAACTCATTTAAGACCGATTCATAGTTTTTATCCTTCATCGCAGAAAAAATTATATTACCTTCCCATTTATTCTTTTTCAAAAAGGAGCTTAGTTTCTTTGCTGCATCGGGATTGTGGGCACCATCGAGGATAATATTCGGATTGTTTGAAATTATTTCCATCCTACCCGGATGAGAAACATTTTTTAATCCTCGATTTATTATTTGGGTTTTTATACTTGGAAAAAGCTTTTTTATCGCCAAAACCGAAAGGAAAGCATTGTCAATCTGAAACTCTCCAATAAGATTTGTTTTGAAGCTTTCTTCTTCGAAAACAAATGAAGTTTCATACATATCCGAACGAACTTCAGACAAAAGATTTCTATCCGCAAAACAAAGATTTGTTTTTGATTTTTTTGCCTCAGTTTCTAAAACGACAAAGGCTTCATCCTCTTGCATAGCCGAAAAAACGGGAACCTCATCCTTTATTATTCCCGCTTTTTCTAAGGCAATTTCAGAAAGAGTTTCACCCAGGACCTGAGTATGGTCGAAAGAAATATTGGTGATAATCGAACATATCGGCTTCGGCAAAACATTGGTTGCATCAAATCTTCCGCCAAGGCCTGTTTCGAGGACAACATAGTCGCAGTTTTGCTTTTTAAAATAAAGAAAAGCAACCGCAGTTATAAATTCGAACTGACTAATGGCAGTTTCTTCTTTTATATCCTCATAAGCGGTTTTAACCTCATTACAAAGAGCAGAAAGCTCTCTCTCGGAAATCATTTCGCCATTTATTCTGATTCTCTCTCTGAAGCAGACGATATAAGGAGACGTGAAAAGCCCGACCTTATATCCAGCCTCTTTAAAAACAGAAGCCATCATTGAAGCAACCGAGCCTTTGCCATTGGTTCCTGCTATATGAATAGCTTTAATATTCCTCTCAGGATTTCCGAGAGTCTTTAGCAAAGCAGATATTCTATCAAGAGATGGACAAAGCGAAACGGTTTTAAAAGATGAAATATATTGGAGAGCCTCTAAATAGTTCATAATATCACCTAAAAGCAAATAGGGGCAGATAGACCGCCCCTAATTTTTTACTGAAGATTTTTAATACTTTCGCTAAGCATATTGATTTTATCGAGAACCTTATTAAGGCTCTCTCTTTGCTGCTCAACAACTGCGGCAGGTGCTTTTGCAACAAATCCCGGGTTATTAAGCTTTTTCTCGAAGAATTCCTTATCTTTAAGGGCGACATCGAGTTCTTTTTGAAGTCTTGCTTTTTCAGCTTCGAAATCAACAAGCTCATTCATCGGAATCATAGCAACTGCACAATCTGTTACAACGGTTACAGCACCGGGAATATCAAACTCGGCTCCAACCTCAACCTCGCTTGCTGATGCAAGCTTTTCGATATATTTTGCACCATTTGCAAATATATCGGCTTCAGATGTTGCGATGTATACCTTTGCTTTCTTTGAAGGAGCAACGTTCATTTCACTTCTGCGAGTTCTGATAGCCTTGATAACAGACATAAGCTTTTCAAAATCAGCTTCTTCATTTTCAAAAGAGAGCGCATCGGAATACTGCGGCCACTCACTTCTCATTATGGTTTCTCCAACATGAGGAAGGGCTTGCCAGATTTCTTCGGTAATGAAGGGCATAAATGGATGGAGAAGCTTGAGAGTGTTGGAAAGAACGTATACGAGAACCGCTTTGGCGGTATTCTTCTCGCCCTCGTCTTCGGAATTTAGGCGAGGTTTTGAGATTTCGATATACCAATCGCAATAAACATCCCAAATGAAATCATAAAGCTTTTGAACAGCGAGACCGAGTTCAAATTTCTCAAGATTATCGGTAACATCGTTTACAAGCGAATTAAACTTCGAAAGAATCCACTTATCCTCTGTTGCAAGGTTTTCGGGGATAAAGGGCGCAGGCTCGTTATCACCGAGATTCATCATAACAAATCTCGCGGCATTCCAAAGCTTATTAGCGAAATTACGGCTTGCTTCAACTCTATCGGGAGAATAACGCATATCATTTCCCGGGCTATTGCCGGTAGCCAAAGTAAATCTCAATGCATCGGCGCCATATTTCTCAATTTCAAGAAGCGGGTCGATACCATTGCCCAAGGATTTAGACATCTTTCTTCCCTGCGCATCTCTAACAATTCCATGGAAAAGAACGGTATTGAAAGGAGCTTTGCCTGTATACTCAAGACCCGAGAATATCATTCTGGCAACCCAGAAGAATATAATATCATATCCTGTAACGAGGGTGCTTGTGCGATAGAAATACTTGAGTTCTTCTGTATCATCGGGCCAACCGAGGGTTGAGAACGGCCAAAGAGCAGAAGAGAACCAGGTGTCGAGGGTATCTTCATCCTGAGAAACATTAGCGCTTCCACATTTAGGACATTTAGCAACGTCAGTTGCAGAAACGACAACCTCACCACAGTCAGCGCAATAATAAGCAGGGATTCTATGGCCCCACCAAAGCTGACGGGAAATACACCAATCCTTGATGTTTTCCATCCAATTATAATATGTTTTCTCAAAGCGAGAAGGAATAAGCTTAATATCGCCTTCTTTAACAGCATCGATAGCAGGCTCAGCAAGAGTCTGCATTTTAACGAACCATTGCTTAGAAATGCGAGGCTCAACAACCGAATTACAACGATAACAAGCGCCAACGTTATGCTTCATAGGTTCGATTTTAACGAGGTTTCCGAGAGCCTCCAAATCAGCAACCATAGCTTTTCTTGCTTCATATCTATCCATACCTGCGTATTTTCCGCAGTCGTCCGTCATGTGAGCATCATCGGTCATAACATTGATTATGGGAAGATTATGGCGGAGTCCCACCTCAAAGTCATTCGGGTCGTGAGCGGGAGTAATTTTAACAACACCCGTTCCGAAATCCTTTTCAACGTATTCATCAGCAATAATCGGGATTTCTCTATCTGTAAGAGGAAGCTTAACCATCTTTCCGATGAAATCCTTATATCTTTCATCCTCGGGATGAACTGCAACTGCGGTATCACCGAGAAGAGTCTCGGGGCGGGTTGTTGCAAGCTGGATTTCGCCGCTTCCATCAGATAAGAAATATCTGAGATGCCAGAAATTGCCATCATGCTCCTCATGCTCAACCTCAGCATCGGAAATAGATGTTAAACAATGGGGACACCAGTTGATAATCTTCTCGCCCTGATAAATAAGGCCCTTATTATAAAGACGAACAAAAACCTCTTTAACAGCCTTCGAGCAGCCTTCGTCGAGAGTGAAGCGTTCTCTTTCCCAATCGCAAGAAGAACCGAGCTTTTTGAGCTGAGAAACAATCTTTCTTCCGAATTTTTCTCTCCAATCCCAAGCGCGCTCTAAGAAGCCTTCTCTGCCGAGATCATCCTTAGTGATTCCCTCTTGGCGCATAGCTTCAACGATCTTCGCTTCGGTTGCGATAGATGCATGGTCGGTTCCGGGGAGCCATAGAGCCTCAAAGCCCTGCATTCTTCTCCAGCGGATA
>JAZORV010000415.1:0-5117 GCA_045656785.1 Acutalibacteraceae bacterium
AGGCTGAGTTCTCTTTGCTAAGTTCTTAAACCTCTTCCTTAAAAATAAATTCAACCCGATGATCGGCGCAGCAGGTATTTCTGCATTCCCGATGGCAGGAAGAATTGTTCATAAAATGGGAAGAGAGGAAGACCCCGATAACTTCCTTCTCATGCATTCAATGGGTGTTAACGTTTCCGGCCAGATAGCATCTGTTATTGCCGGCGGACTTATTCTCAGCTTCTTCGGCTGATAAAGGAGGAAAATTTTATGGATTTTTTGAAAAATTTTGACCCTATGAAATTTGTCGAATCCTGCGAATGGATGGGTAAAGGAATGCTCTGCATAATTATCGTTATGGCGGTTCTCATTCTTATTACCACCCTTTTAAATAAGATTCCATCAAAGGATGAAAACGATAAATAATTTAATTTTTCCGCCTATCCGTTTTTTTTCGGATGGGCGGATTTTTTTAGAAAAGCTTAAATCCCGTTTTTTATAGCACACTTTAATGGCAAGTTTTTCATGTTTATCACTATTTAATTCTCAATCCCTTTTAAATTTACGGACGAACGATAAAATATCCTTCGGCTAATGGTTTTCCGCTATAACTCGATTGCACTTTTTCGCCATTTCTCGCAACAATATATCCCTCCAAAAAAAGCGTCGGCTTATAGTCTAACGTATAACCTGTTAAATCATTACCATTTATATCAATAATTCCGAAAACATAATCTCTTTGCGGCCCTCCGTACATTTGCCCGTAAGCATCAACGCCATCATAGAGAACGCTATTATTGATCTCATATTTGCTATAAATCGCATAGCCTCCAACAAAATCCGAAAGCTCTGAATTTTCTGTGGCTTCATAATTGAGATTAGATATCAATTCGCCTTTTCGGTTGATGCAAGCGTATCCGTTCTCGGTTGTAACGATAGCAACGCCACTCGAAAATTCCCTTGCAAAATTGAAGGTCGGCTTTATAACCCACTCACCGTTTTTATTGATATAGCCCCATTTTTCGCCTTTTTTAACTGCTGCCAAGCCCTCAGAGAAGCTTCTTGCATTGGAAAATTGCGGATCTATTTTCCATTTCTTATCAAGCCCGATATAGCCATATTTTCCATCCTTTGACTTATACGCCAATCCATCTGAAAATTCGGCGTTAATATCGCCCTCGGTGAAATAGAAAAGTTCCTTTCCGTCCTTTCCGATAAGGGTTGTGTGCTTTTTATTATTAATCTTTTTTCCAACCTTTGCCGTGCCGCCCGAAAAAGGAAAAGCTTCTAAAAATTCGGGCTCGCGTATCCATTCGCCCTTTGTGTTTATATATCCCCACAAACCATCGAATTTAGCCGGCGCCAAGCCTTCGGAAAAATCCTCAACAAAAATTTCTCCGCAATCCAGCGCAAGCTCACCGTTTGTATCTATAAAACCATAGTGATTCTTATCCAGCTGAACCTTGGCAAGACCTTCCGAAAAGTCGTTTGCCGACAAAAATTTGCAATCCGTTATAAATTCGCCTTTTTTGTTAATATAGCCCCATTTATCATCTTTTTTAACCGCCGCAAGACCTTCGGAAAAGGCTTCTGCATCAGAGAACTCAAAATCGGTTATGTAATTAAGGTTTTTATCAACGTATGCATAGCTCAATTCTTTTGTTGCTTCTTTTCTTTTAGCAACAACTGCAATATCTTCGGAAAACCTTGTGCAATAATCAAATTCAAGCTTTCCGACAGGTTGATAGTTTTCATCTAAAAATCCATATTTGCCATCATTGGCTACTGCCATTAAGCCATTTTGAAACAAAGAAGGAAGCGAAGCATTATTAATAAAGCGCTCATCAACTTGAGCCACGCTTTGCGATACCACTGCTTTTTTCGAGCCTTTCTCACATCCAACGCCCAAAATGAGCATAGAAGCTATCAGAAAGAAGGTAAATAAAGCTTTAAAACATTCGATTCGTCTCATTTTAACAAACGCTCCTTAAAAGTTTTTCTTTAATAATCATATCATAATCCGTTAATAATTTCAACCGACGCGTTAGTAGAATTTCAAGTCTGATTTTAAGACGATTCTACCAATTCCTTTTTTGGAATTGGGGAAGCCCTATAATCTGCGATAATATGCGAGGAACATTTTCTTAAAAAATTTTAAAAAATATATGGTAATTTTATAAAATATATGATATACTTATTTTATCTGTAAAATTATATCAAAAAAGGTGTGAATTCATTGAACATCATAACAATCAGAGAATTATTCAAAAATAAAGAAGAGCTCGGCGGAAAAAACGTTGAGGTTTGCGGTTGGGTGCGCTCTGTAAGAGCCTCCAAAAATTTCGGCTTCATCGTTCTTAACGACGGAACCTATTTCGAGCCCATCCAGATAGTATATGATGAAAAAATCGAGAATATGGAAGCGGTTTCGAAGCTCAACGTTGGCTCGGCGCTTATCGTTAAGGGTGAATTTATCCTCACCCCCGATGCTAAACAACCCTTCGAGATCCATGCAACAGAGGTTCTTATAGAGGGCGAATCAACCCCCGATTATCCCCTTCAGAAAAAGCGCCATACCCTCGAATATCTCAGAACTATGACCCATTTAAGACCGAGAACCAACACCTTCCAGGCGGTTTTCAGAGTTCGCTCGGTTATCGCTTATGCTATTCATAAGTTTTTCCAGGAGAGAAACTTTGTTTATGCCCACACTCCGCTTATCACGGGAAGCGACTGCGAGGGCGCGGGAGAAATGTTCCAAGTAACAACCCTCGACCTTAACAACATTCCTCGAGATGAAGATGGCAATATCGATTTCAAAGAGGATTTCTTCTCAAAGCCAACTAACCTCACGGTTAGCGGTCAGCTCAACGGTGAAACATTTGCCATGGCTTTCAGAAATATCTATACCTTCGGCCCTACCTTCAGAGCCGAAAATTCCAACACCACTCGCCATGCGGCAGAGTTTTGGATGATAGAGCCCGAAATCGCCTTTGCAGATTTGCAGGACGATATGGAGCTTGCAGAAGATATGCTCAAGTTCGTTATCCGATATGTTTTAGAGAACGCTCCTGAAGAAATGAACTTCTTTAACAGCTTCATTGATAAGGGTCTTATCGAGCGTCTTAATCACGTTCTTAACTCTGAATTTGGCCATATCACCTATACCGATGCCATAAAAGAGCTCGAAAAGAATAACGATAACTTTGATTATAAGGTTTATTGGGGTTGCGATTTGCAGACTGAGCACGAAAGATATTTAACAGAAGAGGTCTTTAAGCGCCCTGTATTCGTTACAGATTATCCGAAGGAGATAAAGGCTTTCTATATGAAGCTTAATCCTGATGGAAAAACTGTTGCCGCGATGGACTGCCTCGTTCCCGGAATCGGCGAGATTATCGGCGGCAGCCAGAGAGAGGATGATTTGGAGCTCCTCACAAAGAGAATGGAAGAATTGGGCCTTAACGCTGAGGACTACGGCTTCTATCTCGATCTTCGCCGCTTCGGCTCTGCTCGCCATGCAGGCTTTGGATTGGGCTTCGAGAGATGCGTTATGTATCTTACCGGTATGTCCAACATCCGCGACGTTATTCCCTTCCCGAGAACTGTTAATAACTGCGATATTTAATCGGTTGACAAACGGGAAAAAACTTGATATAATTAGAAAAACAAAGGCTTTGACGGAAAGAGTAGTTGTTTTAAAGCTAACCAGAGAGAGGAAGCATTTGCTGGAAGCTTCCTTAGCCGAAACTCAATGAACACCATTCCCGAGCCGCCGAGCGGAAAAGAAATGAGTATGCTCGCGCCGAATAATCCGCGTTAAGGATAAATTAAGCGAAAACCCAAGGTGGGACCGTGTAAAGTAATATTTGCACCCTTGGATGTATGGGAAATTCCTTTTCATACATCTGAGGGTGCTTTCTATTTTAAAAACAAGGAGAAAAAATTATGAAGGTTATTTTTAATGACGGAACTGTCGGCGAGGCCGCAAAGGAAGAAGAGCTTCACATTCTTCGCCATTCCGCAGCTCACATTATGGCGCAGGCAATAAAGCGCCTCTTCCCCCATGCAGATTTTGCCTATGGCCCTGCAAACGAAAAGGGCTTTTATTATGACGTTGATTTGGGCGATACAAAGCTCACCGATGAGGATTTGGAAGCAATCGAAAAGGAAATGAAGAAGATTGCAAAAGAAAATCTTCCCATCCGCCCTTATATTCTCCCCCGCGAGGAAGCTATAAAGCACATGGAGGAGCTTGGCGAAAAATATAAGGTTGAGCATATCGGAGACCTCGATGAGGATGCTCAGATAAGCTTCTATAAGCAGGGCGACTACGTTGATATGTGCGTTGGCCCTCATATAACATATACCAAAGCTTTAAAGGCTTTCAAGATTATGGGTCAATCGGGCGCATATTGGAAGAACGATAAAAACAATAAGATGCTGACCCGCGTTAAGGGCATCGCTTTCCCGACTCAGGCCGAGCTTGATGATTACTTAAAGCTTTTAGAAGAAGCCGAAAAGCGCGACCACAGAAGAATTGGCAAGGAAATGGGACTCTTTATGCTTTGCGATGAGGCTCCCGGCTTCCCCTTCTTCCTTCCGAAAGGAATGCAGCTCAAAAACTCCCTCATCGAATATTGGAGAGATATTCATTCCAAAAAGGATTATGTTGAGGTTCAGACCCCCCTTATTATGAACCGCCAGCTTTGGGAAACCAGCGGACATTGGGATCATTATAAGGATAACATGTATTCCACCACCATCGATGATGAAACCTTCTGCGTTAAGCCCATGAACTGCCCCGGCGGAGTTATGGTTTATCGCTCTCAGCCTCATAGCTATCGTGATTTACCTTTGAGAGTCGGCGAGCTTGGTCTTGTTCACCGCCACGAGCTCAAGGGCGCTTTGCATGGCCTTTTCAGAGTTCGTTGCTTCACTCAGGATGATGCTCATATCTTCATGAGAAGAGAGCAGATAACCGATGAGATTATCGGCGTTGTTCATCTTATTAACGACGTTTACGAAAAGTTTGGCTTTAAATATTCCATCGAGCTTTCAACACGCCCTGAAGACAGCATGGGAAGCGACGAGGATTGGGAGGCAGCAACAAACGGTCTTATCAAGGCGCTTGACAG
>JAZORV010000416.1:0-4274 GCA_045656785.1 Acutalibacteraceae bacterium
AGTGATTATTCAATTACACGAATTTTGGTCACAAAGTCATTTAGTTTTTATGGGTTTAGGGCGTGTTTTTATGTGTTATTATGTCCGTAAAACCCGCTTAAATACTGGGTTTTTAGGCGTTAGGTCTAATATGATACAAAATACTCCACCGCATTCTCAGGGAAGAATTCACGGAACTCACTACAAAGCTGGGCGGCGAGGGTTTTGTTGTGAGCGAGAACAAGCGTCGGACGGTTTACTTTTTCGATAATATTTGCCATAGTAAAGGTCTTACCCGAGCCGGTAACACCGAGCAATGTTTGCTCGCGGTTGCCCTCGTTGATGCTTTCAACAAGCTTCTCGATAGCCTCGGGCTGATCCCCCGTTGGCTTATAATCACTATGCAAAATGAATTTTTCCATTCTCTCACCGCCTTAATTTGCAGATTTTATGCCTGCCGACATTCGTTTATAGTTTTATTCTATCACAACAATTTATTTATGTAAACAAAAAAAGTTTCAAAACGATAGCATTTTGAAACTTTTTATAGCTTATTCGCCTATTTGCCCGAAGATCTCCAATATTTCATTATAAAGCTTGCCGCCTTTTTTAAGGTCGCAGATATCTTCAAGGATCTCGCCTGCGGTTTTAGCTTTCCTTATCTCGTCCCATTCCTCTTCGCCTTCATTGGTATAGCGGAGCATTATAGCCGCCGTGAGCTTGAGAACGGAGGTATCCTCTCCATATTTATCAATAACCTTCATAGGCCCTATTATGCGCTCATTCGGCCCTAACTTTCGCTGAGGCTGGCGCGCATTTCTTGCAACGGTATCCACTATCGTTTTATCGCAAAACTTCTTTTTTGAAAGCAGCGCAAATTCTTCCTGATCTGCGGGGTCATAACCAAACTCTTTGCATAAGACCCGATTGGTTACCGCGTAGTTTCTTTCGAGCATTTCCAGAATTTCTTTATCATTGGCGGCTTCGGCATAATTTGTATATCCCTTTTTCCAGCCAACGTATGCAATTATACAACTTGCGGCATTATAAGTGAACAGCTTTCGGGTCAGAAAATTCCCGAAATTATTTATCGGGCGAACGCTTCCGACGGGCGGAACGTACCCCTCGAGCAGATCCGCATCGCATTGCAAATACGGATAGTTTTCAGAATTAATATTCAGCCCTTCGTCATCAATCGTCGTGCAGAAAACGGTCGCCTCGCTCACCGAAACGTTGGGCGATCCGATTGCATTTTTAAGCGTTTCCGATGGCTTTGAGGCATTTTCGCAGGTGATGATATAATAATGCTTATCGGGGCTTAAGCGCTTTTTCAATTCTGCGCCCACATCCTTTAGATTCGGCCCGCAGACCGAAACGAAAATCAGCTCGGAATCGGCTATATTCGCATCTGCCCAAGTGTATGCTTTATAAGAATCTACGATTTGCTCTTCCCTGCATTTTCCAAAAAAGCGGACCTTAAAGCTTCCTTCTTCATTAAGCTTTTCTACAAGCTTTTCATCCTTATCAATAAATGCAAAGCTATCGCCGTTTTCAGAAAGCAATCTCCCGATAAAGCCCCTGCCCGTTTTTCCGGCTCCTATTACGGTTATTTTACTCATTTATATATCCCTCGCTTCTGAGCAATTCTATCTTTTCCTTTATAAGCATTGCAAGCGAACCCTCGGGATCAAGCTTACAGACCTTGGAAAGAACGGCATCGATGCCCTCTTCCCTTCTTATTCTTCCAAGCTCAACCGCAAATTCATCGCCCTCACTTTTATAAAATATCGCGGCGGCAATAGCAACTGAAAGATTTTCCGGCTTTATGCCGAAGGATTCAACCAGGCGAGCCGAGCCCACAAGGCGGTCATCAGGCCCTAACTTGCGGATCGGATCGCGCGCATTACGCTCGATAAAATCGACAATGGTATAATCCTGGAGCTTGCGCTTTGAGGTTAAGGTGAAAGCAAGCTGTTCATCAAGCGGGAAATTATGCTTTAACGAGAGAGCGCGGGCGGTTTCCATATAAACGCCGTCGAGAATTTTCAGAATCCTCTCATCATGCGCCGCATCGGCAATTTTTTCATATCCAAAAAGCGCGCCCAAAAAAGAGGTTGTTCCGTTCGCGGCGTTATAAGTATAAAATTTTCTCTCCAAAAAGCCCGTAAACTCCGGGATAAGCTTAAGACCTTTGATTTCGGGAAGCGCGCCTTTGATTCTTGATGCATCAACGGGCAGCTCCCAAAAATTCTGAACGTTTACGATAAGAGGATCTTTTTTCAGAAGCTCGGCATCCGATTCGATAGCGCTTCTCATAATAACGGCTTCGGTTATTCCAACCTTTTCTTCGAAATAGCTCTTAGCCTCCTCGCTGATTTCCGCCGATATTCCATCGCGCAATATGTTTGCCGGGAGCTTCCAGTTTTCGCAGGTAACGATATTAAGAATACCGCCTTTTTTAGCCTTTGCTTCTATGCCCTTCACAAGGAACGGAACGATTTCGGCAAGATTTTTGCCTCCGACTGCCGTGAAAACCGCATCGGCATCAGCGATCGCCTCGCTTATCATTTTTTCATCGGCAAATTTATATGCCTTCGCATTCTTAACAACGCAGTTCTCCTCGCTGTTTCCAAGGATATTCACCGTATACTCCCGGCGTTCGTTTATCAAATCGACGAGGGCATCCGCCTTTTCAACAAAGCTAAAGGATATTCCGCTTAAATATAAAAGATGACCTATAAAACCGCGGGCTATTTTTCCCGCGCCAAAAATCACACAACTCATTTTTTAATCTCCCTGAATTCTTTAAATTGCTTCGCCAATGCGGGATACAAGGTTTTATATATTTCATATCGCCTTTTCAATATATCTTTATATTTCCCGCTCGAAGCTAATTCCTTTTCAACAGCGCAAAAATCGCTTATTAAATTATCATCAAAAGCATATTTTCCGTGGCCGACCGCCGCCACCATTACGGCGCCGAGCGCCGAGGTATCGATCTCGTTGCAAATAGCTATCGGAACGCCGAAAAGCTCCGCTTTGATCTCATTTGCGAGCTTATTCCTTCCTCCGCCTCCCGCAACGATTATGCGATTTATCGGCGGCCTGCCCATACTATCGTAAATATGATAAAGGCTGAACACGACCCCCTCAACAACCGAATAAGCCATATCGCTTTTGGTCGTGCTTTCCGTTATTCCAAAAAACACACCCGATGCATCGGCATCAAACACAGGCGCGCGCTCTCCCTTTAAATAGGGCGCAAATATAGGCGGAGAGTTTAAAACTCTTTCAAGGCTTAAGCCTTCGCGCCCAAAAACGTTGCTGCCGAAATTCACCGAGCATCCGCTTGAGGCTGTAACTCCATAATGCACGCATTTTGAGAAAAACCTGCTCGAAACGAGGGGCGTTCTTTCAGAAATGCTATTTTCGATTATGCCGAAATGCTCGCTTGTGCCCGTGATATCAAAGGCATCTCCGCTCTTTGTTATCCCCATGGAAAGCAATGCCGCATAAAAATCGTTAAGACCGATATATACCGCCGTGTTTTTCGGAAATCCGAATTTCTCCGCTATTTCCTCGAGCAGCTCCCCCGCCTTATCATTGATTTTGCAAACGGGGGGCAGACAAGCTTTATCGATGCCGAGCTCAGATAAAAAGAAATCGCTGTAATCTCCGATTTCCATATTGCAAAGCCCTCTGAAGGAATATGGGTCGGTTACCCGCTTGCCCGTCAGCAATTCGCAAATAATATCCTTTGGCTGACAAACCGAGCGCAATTCCTTCGTATGCTTTCCTATATATCTAAGGCGAGGTATCGGATAAGAAATAATATCGGGATGCGGCATGGATATTTCTTTCATAAAAATATCTTTTGAATATTTCTGCTTGATTTCTGCGAGTTCCTCGCCGCCCGCACCGCTATCCCAGGGAATGATCTCGCTATCGTTTACGATATACGTTCCAACCTGCGAGGAAAGCCCAATCCCGACAACGCTGCTGCAATCAATTTCCTCCAGCGCCGAAAAAATCGCCCGAGACCAGCCTTCTATTGATTGAGAGGGATACTCCCGCCGAACTTTTGTAACAGCGCCGTCAGCATAGCGAACAAGCACCTTTACGGATGAAGTGCCGAGGTCTATCCCCATAAGGGAATCATTCATTAACAAACACCGCCTTAATAAAGCCATAAGGTCGATTTCGGGCGAGGTCTATTCCCTTTTGAAATTCCTCAAGCTTGATTCGCTCGGTTATAAAAGGCGTCAGATCCACCTGACCGTCTGCCATAAGCTCTG
>JAZORV010000417.1:0-2471 GCA_045656785.1 Acutalibacteraceae bacterium
TTAGGCACGCCGCCAGCGTTCGTCCTGAGCCAGGATCAAACTCTCTAAAAATTGTATCTCAACACTTTCGTGTTAAAATCTTTTAGATAAGCTTAAAAGCTCATTTTTACGATAACGCTTGCGTTATCTTCCGTTATATCCTCGAATTACTAAATCAAGAATTTGTCGGGTCCTTTTCTTTCTTATCGTTGTTTAATTTTCAAGGTCCGTTTTGCCGCCCCCTCAAAGGGTCAGCTTGACTATAATACCACTTCGCAACCCTTTTGTCAAGCCTTTTTTTAAAATTTTTTTAACTTTTTTTAAAATTTTTTAAAATTTTTCTGTCATCTCCATCTATTGTGTTTTTTACTAAAAAATAACACAAGATATTGTTCATATTGACGAAAATCTCTTGAGGGGTTACAAACGATTTGGTTTATACATTAATTATATAATAGAAGCTGCCGAGCAAACCGCCCGACAGCTTTATCGAGTTTTTTTAATTCGATTTCAGTTTTACCAATACTGTTCTTCGTTTGGAATATATCTTATATCATCAAATTTAGCTTCTAGGATAATGTTTTCTTTTTTATCAATAATTCCATAATAATATTTGTTTTTATATTCCGCCCCGCCCAAAGGATTTCCGTTTGAATCCCAACCATCATAGAAAGAGACACTATCCTCGCCGGTATCTATGCCATACTTAGCAAAGCCTTTTTTGAAGGGTTCAAGATAATCATATTTCGGCTTTATGACATATTTTCCTTTTTTATCTATCATTCCACATTTATACTCTATTGCTTCGTTATACTTATCAGCTGTTCCTGTGTCGATACCAACAACAGCCATGCCATCAACAAAAGCTTCTGCCTTATCGAACTTAGGCTTTATAACCATCTTACCTTTTTTATTTATATATCCCCATTTTTCTCCGACGCGAACAGCGGCAAGTCCATCAGAGAAATCTCCTGCTCTGTCATAAATCGCATCGGCAATTATTTTGCCTTTTGCGTTTATATAACCATATTTTCTAATATATCTGCCAACCTTATCCTGCTCTCCTGTTTCGAAATAAACACGCGCCATGCCTTCTTTAAAATCCGGATACGTGTAAATCCTCGGCTCAACCAAGTATTCTCCTTCTTTGTTGATTACAGCATAGGCTTTATTCTCATCCGTTGAAACAACAGGGCTATCTTCAACAATAGCTATATCTCCTTCAAAATCACAGGCATACAAAAACTTCGGCTCTATTGACCACGTTTCGGATTTGGCATTCCAATAGCCGTATTTACCGGTTAATTTGTCTTTTTTTACCACGAATTTTTCGTCTTTTTCTTCAGAATTGGGGATAAATTCGAAATCTTTAGTAATATAACCATATTGTCCGTTTTTCCTTGCTATGGATTTCCCGCCTGAAAAACTTTTAACCTCGGTTATATTGGCGGGAACGATTATAGCTCCCCCTTTTTTATTTATAAAAGAGTAGAGCACTCTCCCGAGTACTTCCCCTCTTTCTCCAACAAGAGCATAGCCCTCGGAAAAGTCTGCAGTATAAGTGTGTTTAAAATCAATTACGACCTCGCCTTTTGTGTTTATGTATCCACTTTTTGAGTTTCCTCCAAATTTGCCCCAGTCGCTAATATCATCTGCCCGCTTTTGAACCGTCGCAAGGCCTTCACTAAAAACACCGGCGTCATAATAATCAAACCCTAACAACATCTCGCCATTAGAATTATAAAATGCGTTTGCACCTATGTATTCAACCGTAAAAATAACATCCGTTGCTTTGACACCCTTCTTCGGGCGCTCCGATATATTAATCCTCTTGCCCGGTCTCGTCCAAGGCTCACTATTCAAATACTCGTAGTCAGCCTCACTACTCGTAATTGTTTGAGAAGAATTTTCCGCCAAACTCGATTCGGATGAAGCCGCTTGAATCTCTTGAGATGTCTGCTCGATACTGACATCAGCAGTTTCCGAAACCTCCGAGCGTAAATCGGAAGCATTAGAAACAACACTCGCTTCGGTTTTCTTCTTTTCTGAGTTTACTTCGCTTTTTTGCGAATCACCCGCGCAAGCGCTTAGAAGCAGAAGCAGAACTGCCATCAAGAACGATAGAGCCGCTCGTACATTAACCTTTTTCAAAATCTCCGCCACCTTTCTCAATTTCGCAAAATGATATGCTTTATATATAATACTGCGTATCTCGTTACTAAGTTACATTTTTACCTATATTAATTATACAAAACCTAACTCATTACGTCAATTATCATAATACACAATATTCCACATTTGCTTTTGTTGCTTATATACAAAAAGTGGGGCGCAGAGAGCTATATAATCCGAGTTTTTTCGATAGAGTTTAGTCGGTGCGATTGCAGGGGCGAGCGAAATCAGCCGACAGATGACAGATATCAGACTACAGAAAATATAAATCCTAACTCTGTGAAATCAGCCATCAGATTTCAAACGACAGATATCAGACA
>JAZORV010000418.1:0-1838 GCA_045656785.1 Acutalibacteraceae bacterium
CCTGTACCGCCGCCGGAAGCAACTGAGAAATACTTCTTGCCCTGCTCGATGCATTCCTTCTTATAGGTACCTGCAACGGGATGCTGGAAGCGAGTGGGGTTAGTTGAGTTACCTGTGATAGAAACGTCAACACCCTCTAAATGCATAACTGCAACGCCCTCACGAACATCGTCGGAGCCATAGCAACGAACCTTGCTTCTTTCGCCATCGGAATACTTGATTTCTTCAACGATTTCGATTTTGCCGGTATAATAATCAAACTTGGTTTGAACATAAGTAAAGCCATTGATTCTGGAAATAATCTTTGCAGCATCTTTACCAAGACCATTAAGAATAACGCGGAGGTCTTCTTTTCTTGCCTTGTTTGCGCTTCTTGCCAATCCGATAGCGCCTTCAGCAGCTGCGAAGGACTCATGGCCTGCCAAGAAAGCGAAGCACTTGGTTTCTTCTCTTAAAAGCATTGCGCCGAGGTTACCATGGCCGATACCAACCTTACGGTCATCAGCAACGGAACCGGGGATGCAGAATGCCTGCAAGCCAACGCCGATTTTTTCTGCTGCTTCAGCTGCGGATTTTGCGCCATCCTTAATAGCGATTGCACAACCTACAACATAAGCCCAGCATGCGTTTTCGAAGCAGATGGGCTGAATGCCTTTAACGATGTTATAAGCATCAACGCCTGCTTCATCACATATTTTCTTAGCTTCTTCGAGAGACTCAATGCCGTGCTTAGCAAGCTCTGCATTGATTCCATCGATTCTTCTTTCAAAACCTTCAAATAATGCCATTTCTGTTTACCTCCCCTATTATTCGTGTCTCGGATCGATAAGCTTTGCGGCATCGTCAACGCGACCATACTGTCCGCTTGCCTTTGCGAGCGCTTCGTTAGCATCCATGCCCTTGCCTATCATTTCCATCATTTTGCCGAGGTGAACAAATTTATAACCTGTGATCTCGCCATTTGCATCAACTGCGAGCTTGGTTATGTAGCCTTCTGCAAGCTCGAGGTAGCGAGGACCCTTAACCTTGGTTGCATAGGTTGTTCCAACCTGAGAACGGAGGCCCTTACCGAGGTCTTCAAGACCTGCGCCGATGGGAAGACCATCTTCGCTGAAAGCAGTTTGAGTTCTGCCATAAACTATCTGCAAGAAGAGCTCACGCATAGCTGTATTAATAGCGTCGCAAACGAGGTCAGTATTGAGAGCCTCAAGGATAGTTTTGCCGATGAGGATTTCGGAAGCCATAGCTGCGGAATGGGTCATACCCGAGCAGCCGATAGTTTCAACCAATGCTTCCTCGATTACTCCCTCTTTAACGTTAAGAGTGAGCTTGCAGGTTCCCTGCTGAGGAGCGCACCAGCCGATACCGTGAGTAAGGCCTGAAATGTCTTTGATTTCGGTTGCCTGAACCCATTTGCCCTCTTGGGGAATAGGAGCAGGACCATGATATGCGCCTTTTGCTAAAGGACACATATTTTCAACTTCTGATGAATATTTCATAGATGAATACCCCTTTCATATTTTTACATCTTACATTATATACTTTTATTTCGCCAAAAACAAGGCTTAAAATAAAATTTTGTAGAAAAAACCAAAAATTTGCGTTTTTTGTTAAAAATTTAACACAAATTAAATATCAAATCCGAAATATCTAACGCAATTATTATAGGAAATATCCTGAACGAGCTGACCTAACATCTCGATATCGTTGGGATATTCGCCGTTTTCAACCCAAGAACCGATGATATCGCAGAGGATTCTGCGGAAATACTCATGGCGAGTATAGGAAAGGAAGCTTCTCGAATCGGTTAACATTCCGATAAAGTTTCCAAGCAGAGA
>JAZORV010000419.1:0-2653 GCA_045656785.1 Acutalibacteraceae bacterium
AAGTGGTCCTCATTTATGTGCATTCCATTTTGTGCAGAGCATTCGAAGGCAACTCCGGGGCCGGTGGTCTCGGTAAGACCATAAATATCATAAGCCTTGATTCCAAGCTTTTCTTCGATATCGCGGCGCATTTCCTCTGTCCAGGGCTCTGCTCCGAAGATACCTGCTTTAAGCTTGTTATCCTCGGGTTTGTAGCCGTTTTCAAGGAGATATTCGGCAATATAAGCGGCATAAGAAGGGGTGCAGCAGAGAATATTAGCTTGCAAGTCCATCATAAATTGAACCTGACGGTCGGTGTTACCTGAGGACATGGGAAGGGTTAAGCATCCAACCTTGTGAGAGCCGCCGTTAAGACCTGCACCACCCGTGAAAAGTCCGTAACCATAAGCCACTTGGCAAACATCCTCGTTAGTTCCGCCAACCGCGGTTATAGCTCTCGCGCAGCAGTCCTCCCAAAGGTCAACGTCCTTCTGGGTGTAGAAAGCAACAACGCGTCTGCCGGTAGTACCGGAGGTAGATTGGATTCTAACGCAGTTTTTAAGATCTGTTGCGAGAAGTCCGTAAGGATACTGGTCGCGAAGGTCGGCCTTAGTTAAAAAAGGGAGCTTGTGAAGGTCGTCGATTCCTTTGATATCATCGGGAGTGAGGCCTTTTTCTTCCATAAGTCCGCGATAATAAGGAACGTTATCCCAAACGTGGCGAACCTGAGCCACGAGCCTTTCGCTTTGGAGTTTGCGCATTTCCTCTAAAGGCATCGTTTCGATTTCTTTTTGAAAATATCTTTCTGCCATTGTTATTTTCCTTTCGAATTTATGAATTATATCCTAATTCGAACGCTTTGGTATTCATCGCGAGGAATTTTTCCGGGACGGTGGATTCGAGCGTTTTTAACCATTTGTCATAAGGAATATCGAAATATCTTGCCATTCTTCCCATAAGAACGATATTAACCGCCTTTGAGCTTCCTGCCTGCATTGCAAGGGAAAGAGCATCAAGCTCGTCGATATCGCAGCCCTTGGCTTTAAGCTCTGAGAGGATATCTGAGGGGTATTCTGCTTTGCCTGTGATAACGGGCATTGGGTCGATTTCCTGAGTGTTAACAATAATCTTGCCGCCAAGCTTCAAATATGGAGCATATCTTGCGGCCTCTAATTTTTCGAATGAAATAATATAATCGGCTTCTCCTAAATCTATGATTGGGGAATAAACCTTGCTTCCAAAGCGAACGTAGGTAACAACCGAGCCACCTCTCTGGCTCATTCCGTGAACCTCCGAAACCTTAACGTCATAGTTTTCGTTCATAAGAAGTTTTCCTAAAAGCTTTGAAGCGAGGAGCGAACCCTGTCCGCCAACGCCGACTATCATAACGCTTTTTGTTTCCATTTTTGTTTCCTCCTTATTCAATTGCTCCGAAGGGGCAAAGCTCTTCGCAAACCTTGCATCCAACGCACTGTGTGGCATCGATAATAGCCTTGCCATCCTTGAAGCTGATGGCGGGGCAGCCAAGGCTCATGCATTTTTTGCAGGAGCGACATTTGTCTTTATTAACAGCCAAAGGAGGACTCTTTTTAACCGATTTAAGAAGAATGCAGGGCCTTCTCGAAATGATAACCGAAGGCTCATTAGCTGCTAATTCTTCCTTCAAAACGCGGTCACATTCTTTAAGGTCATAAGGATCAACAACCGCAACCCTCTTAATGCCGATAGCGCGAACAAGAGCTTCTAAATCTATCTTGCCCGCGGGATCCCCCTTAATGTTGAATCCTGTGGTCGGGTTCTGCTGATGACCTGTCATGCCGGTGATAGAGTTATCAAGGATAATAACAGTGGAATTAGATTCATTATAGGCGATATCAACGAGGCCCGTAATTCCCGAATGCATAAAGGTCGAGTCTCCGATAACCGCAACCGATTTTTTCTCCGCTTCTTCGCCTCTTGCCTTGTTAAAGCCATGAAGCCCCGAAACGGAAGCACCCATGCAAAGTGTGGTGTCAACAGCAGAAAGGGGAGGAACTGCGCCTAAGGTATAGCAACCGATATCTCCGATAACGGTGCATTTGTTCTTAGCTAAGGTATAATACATTCCTCTGTGGGGGCAACCTGCGCACATCATCGGAGGTCTGCCGGGAACGGTGGTATCTGCGGCAATAGTAGCCTTTGCCTCGAGTCCGAAAGCGGCGGCAATGGTGCTGCCCGAAAATTCTCCGATGGGGGAGAAAAGCTCTTTCCCGATAACCTCTAAGCCTAAAGTGCGGCAATGGGTTTCGATAATGGGGTCGAGTTCTTCGATAACGTAGAGCTTATCAACGCTCTTTGCAAAATCCATGATAAGCTTTTGAGGCAGCGGATTAACAAGACCGAGCTTCAAAACGGGAACCTTATCTCCGAAAACTTCCTTAACGTATTGATAAGCAGTTCCGCTTGTGATGATTCCGAAGGAATTATCCGAGCCTTTTTCAACTCTATTAAATTCGCAGGTTTCAGCGAACTCAGTCAAAGCCTTTGTTCTTTCCTCAACTATCGGATGGCGAAGCTTTGCATTTGCAGGCATCATTATGTATTTCTGCGGATTTTTCTCGTAATCGCGGTGGACGGCGGGCTCATGCTCGCTCATTTCCACAATGGACTGACTGTGTGCAATACGTGTGCACAT